>JBGTCM010000371.1:0-3266 GCA_041748795.1 Pyrinomonadaceae bacterium | reverse complement strand
TTCCGCTCCAGCCCCCATCGATAACCGCCCAAACTCTTATCCTCGCGGATCACCCGGTGACACGGAATAACAAGCGCCACGGGATTGGTCGCGCAGGCTCGCGCCACCGCCCGCACCGCCTTTTCTTGTCCAATTGCTTTGGCAACCTCGCTATAAGAGTACGTTTGCCCAAGCGGAATCTTCCGCAGCTGTTCCCACACCTGTCTCTGAAAGGCCGTGGAACGGATGTCGAGTGGAAGGTCAATATGCGGGCTCTTGTCGCTCAAATAATCCGCGATTGCACGGACCGACGAAGCCAGCGGCGCTTCATCTTGTCGAATCTCTGCCGCGGGAAACTCGTTGGACAAATCAGATTCGAGATCGTCAACCGAGTCGCCAAGCTTCACTGAACACACACCCTTACTTGTCGCCGCAACCATCAACTTGCCTAAATGACATTCGACAATCGCATAGTTGATGACGGCGCCCCGACCGCCTTTTCCATAAGTAGCCGGCGTCATTCCCAGTTGTGCAGCAGCACCTTCGTAAAGCCGGCTGCTTGAACCAAAGCCGGCGTCGTAAGTCGCATTAGCAATAGTTTCGCCTGCTCGTACTCCCTGCTTGAAACGATCGATTCGTCGCATCTCTGCATACTGGCTCGGCGAAATTCCCATAACGCTTTTGAACGTTCGTTGGAGATGGAAACTGCTCACCCCAATCTCTTCACCTAACTTCGCAAGCGTCAACGGTTCACCTAAATTGCTGTCGATCAGGCTACAAACCTGTTGTGTCATCTCGACCTGCGGATCGGTGGCGCGCACGATGCGTGGTTTACAACGCTTGCATGCGCGGAAGCCTGCCTGCTCTGCGGCTTCCGGTAACGCATAAAAAGAAATGTTTTCACGACGAGGGCGGCGTGAAGGACATGAAGGGCGACAGTAAATGCCGGTGGAGCTGACTGCGAAAACGAAGTCGCCGTCAGCACGCGAGTCTTTCTCGATTACCGCTCGCCATTTCGCTTCTTCGCGATCGTCATCATTCGGCAAAAGACTTATTTGTTCCTTCATCAGAGCACTCATAGTATCACCTTCCCTTAAGCCATCAATGTCGTTCAATTCGCGATGATAATAGTGGCGCTGGCGGGCCGAATCTATCCGCTTCTTGCGGTCAAATTACGTGATATTGGTAGTGATCGACCGTGGTTTCTATCGCCAGAGAATTTGCAGTAGCAGGTTCTTCACTTAAACCCACGATGAGTTGACAGAGCCCGGCCGATGGTTCACGATTGACTTGAAAACAGGAGCGCCACTTGAGCCAAATAAATATTCCAATACCCGATGATGCCATGGCGGCTTTAAACCTTTCACCTGTTGAAGCGGCTGAAGAGTTTAGATTCGCAGCCGCTGCCAAACTCTATGAGTTGGGTCGCCTTTCGTCTGGCGCGGCCGCCTCGCTGGCCGGCGTCCCACGCACAGTATTCCTAAGTAGACTCTCGGAATATGGAGTTTCGGCATTTCATGCGCAGGAGGACGAGCTGAAGCAGGATCTCTCCAGTGCCTGATGTTATTTCCGATACCTCACCAATACAGTATCTCTATCAAGTCGAACTGCTTGATTTACTTTTCAGACTGTACAAAGAGATAACCATCCCGCAAGCAGTTGAAACCGAACTTGCCGAGGGGCGCGAACACGGGGTTCGTCTGCCGAGCACAGGACAAATGTCCCGCTTCAAAATAGGAATCGCTCCCCTCGAAGAGACACTTAAACTCCCCACCTCTCTCGGCAGAGGTGAACGAGAAGTTCTCGCGCTGGCGTCCGTTACTCCAGATTCCCTCCTACTACTTGACGACGCACTGGCTCGACAGCATGCTCGGAGCTTAGGTCTTAGGTTCACGGGAACGCTGGGTATCCTGCTGAAGGCAAAACAATCCGGTTTTAAAGTTGCGATTCAGCCAGTATTGGATGAACTCGAAGGCAAAGGATTCCGGCTAGACAGGAAAACACGCGCGGCCGTCTTGAAGCTTGCACACGAGACGCAACCGTAAGCCAAAAGCTATGGATTTTCTTTCTGCTCTTAACGAACAACAGCGCGAAGCTGTAGGCGCAACCGATGGTCCACTTTTGATCCTGGCCGGCGCCGGTTCCGGTAAGACGCGCGTTATCGCTCACCGTATTGCTTATCTAATTGCTGAAAAAGGGGTTGCTCCCTGGAACATTCTCGCGGTCACATTCACAAACAAAGCCGCCGAAGAGATGCGCCTCCGTGTGCAAAAACTTCTGCGCGGGCAGGAACTTCCCGCCGCGCCTCTCGTCTCAACATTTCACAGTCTCTGCGTGCGCATGCTCCGGCAGGACATAGAAACACTAAACGAGAAATATACGCGGCGGTTTACGATCTACGACCAGGACGACTCGTCCCGGTTGATTAAGAACTGCATCAAGGACCTCGGCTACGATGAGAAGTACCTGGGTCTGCGCGCCACCCAAAGCACCATCAGCTCCGCAAAAAACCGCGGCGAAGACGTAGACGCTTTCGCAGCCCGCGCTGATTACGTCGACGAGCGCCGCGCGGCTGTAGCACGTGTTTACAAAATGTATGAAGAGCGTTTGCACGCCAATAATGCGCTCGATTTCGACGATCTTCTGATCAAAACAGTGCGCCTGTTACGGAAAGTGCCTGAGGTACGCGAAAAGTACAACAACAAGTTTCGCTACATCCTGGTCGATGAATACCAGGACACAAACTCGCTCCAGTTTGCCCTAATTAGTTTGCTAACGGAGAAGCAACAGAACATCGCCGTGGTAGGCGATGAGGATCAGTCGATCTACAAATGGCGCGGAGCGGACATTACCAACATCCTGAATTTCGAAAAGAATTTTCCCAATACCAAGACCATAAGACTTGAGCAGAACTACCGTTCGACGCAGACAATCCTGGACGTTGCCGGCGCCGTGGTGAAACACAACATCGAACGCAAAGGCAAGACGCTTTGGACATCAAATCCGCGCGGCGATCGTGTGCGCTACTACCAGGCGTTTGACGCTGACGCAGAGGCGCGGTGGGTGGCTTCGAAGATTCTTGAGCATCGCCGCGATGAATACGATCTGCGCGCCGCAGTGTTGTACAGAACCAATTCGCAATCGCGCGTGTTTGAAGAAGCCATGCGCCGGGCGGGCCTGCCTTACAACATCGTGGGCGGCTTTTCATTCTACGAACGCATGGAAGTGCGCGACATCATTGCGTATTTGAAGTTGGCTTTGAACCCAAATGACTCGATTGCCCTGCA
>JBGTCM010000370.1:0-6393 GCA_041748795.1 Pyrinomonadaceae bacterium | reverse complement strand
ATCGAAGGCCACAAACTGCACTTTGGGATTGTTCTTCCCCAATACCTTCGTGATTGCTGCCGTCAACGTCGTCTTCCCGTGGTCAACGTGTCCGATAGTCCCGATGTTTACGTGTGGCTTACTTCTATCGAATTTTTCCTTACTCATAGATTTTTCCCTCTACTCGCGGAACCTGCGTCCCTGGCATCTAAACGATCGCCCCCGAAAGCCGGAAACGTCCCACCCTAAGTTATTCGTCCGCCGCTGCCGTTACCCTGAATCTTTGCGATCACCTCTTCCGCCACGTTCTTGGGCGTCTGATCATAACGTTCGAAGTGCATCGTCGAAGTCGCACGCCCCTGGGTAGCCGACCGCAAGTCAGTTGTATAGCCAAACATTTCGGAAAGCGGCACGAATGAAGTGATCACCTGCGCCCCACCCGGACGGGGTTCAGTTTTTTCGATTTGCCCGCGCCTTCGCATCAGGTCGCCATTAACCGCGCCCATGTAGTCGTCAGGCGTTACAACTTCAATCCGCATAATCGGCTCGAGTAGCACCGGCTTGGCCTTGCGCAGGGCGTCCTGAAACGCCAGCGAACCAGCTATGTGGAAGGAGCGCTCGTCCGAATCGACTTCGTGGTAATTACCATCCAGCAAGCGCACCTTGATATCCACCAACTCATAGCCCGCGAGGAAACCACGCGCCATCGCGTCCTTAACTCCCTGCTCAACCGGCTTGATGTACTCCTTGGGGATAGCGCCGCCGGTGATCTTGTTCTCGAATACAAAGCCCTCGCCCGGAGCCGGTTCGATCTCAAGCTCAACGTGTCCAAACTGTCCACGACCGCCGGTCTGCTTCTTATAAATCTCTTTGCCTGGCGCCGGCTGAGTAATTGTTTCGCGATACGCGACCTGCGGTTTACCTACATTCGCTTCCACGCCAAACTCTCGCTTCATGCGATCGACAATGATCTCGAGGTGTAGTTCTCCCATGCCCGCGATGATCGTCTGATTAGTCTCCGGATCGGTTGAAACATTAAAGGAAGGGTCTTCCTGAGCAAGCCGATTTAAAGCAACCCCCAGCTTGTCCTGGTCCTGACGCGTCTTCGGTTCGACTGCAACACGAATAACCGGAGCAGGAAATTCCATCTTCTCGAGGATGATTGGCTTGTTCTCATCACAAACCGTGTCACCGGTGGTCACCTGCTTCATGCCGCCAATGGCAATAATCTCGCCCGCGCTCGCGTCTTCGATATCTTCGCGTTTGTTCGCATGCATACGCATCAGGCGGCCGACGCGCTCTCTGGTGTCCTTGATCGGGCTGTAAGCGTAAGAACCTGCCTTGATCGTGCCGCTGTAAATTCTGACGAAAGACAACTGGCCCAGGTGCTTGTCAGCCATGATCTTGAAGACCAAGCCGGCGAAAGGCGCACTCGAATCTGGTGGACGAGCCTCAATCTCTCCGGATTTCGGATTGACACCTTCAACGGGAGGCACGTCGAGAGGTGATGGCAGATAATCTACAACCGCGTCGAGCAACGTTTGCACACCTTTATTCTTGAACGCCGATCCGGTTACCACCGGAACGATCTTGAGTTCAAGCGTTCCTTTGCGAAGAGCCTTGCGAATCTCCTCTTCGCTGATGCCTTCGCCTTCGATGTACTTGTGCATCAAGCCATCGTCGACGCTGGCAACAGCCTCGATCAATTTCTCTCGCGCCGCTTCGGCGGCTTCTTTGAGATCCTCTGGAATCTCCGCGGTTACATACTCAGCGCCTTTGCTTTCGTCGTTCCAGATCAAACCCTTCATCGCGATTAGATCGACAACGCCCTTTAACTGATCTTCGAGACCGATAGGAATTTGAATTGCGACGGGATTTGCACCAAGGCGGGTAATGATTGAGTCAAACGAACGGTCAAACGAAGCACCGGCACGGTCGAGTTTGTTAATGAAACAGATCCTCGGGACGCCGTACTTATCAGCCTGGCGCCAGACTGTTTCAGACTGCGGCTCAACACCTGCGACGCCGTCAAACACTGCCACCGCACCATCAAGTACGCGCAAAGAGCGTTCGACTTCCATTGTGAAATCGACGTGTCCGGGGGTATCGATGATGTTGATGCGGTATTCGGTCTTGTTGCGGTCCCAGAAACAGGTGGTCGCAGCGCTGGTAATTGTAATACCGCGCTCCTGTTCCTGCTCCATCCAGTCCATGGTCGCTGTCCCTTCGTGTACCTCGCCGATTTTGTGCGAGACACCGGTGTAATAAAGGATGCGTTCCGTGGTGGTGGTCTTACCGGCATCGATGTGGGCCATGATGCCGATATTCCTGAACTTGTTTAGATCGTGCTTAGCCATCTCGTCAGTTGTCAGTTGTCAGTTGTCAGTTGTCAGTTTTGCCACTGACTACTAACAACGAACAACGGACATCCTTTAAAACTTGTAATGCGCAAACGCCTTGTTCGCATCCGCCATGCGGTGCGTATCTTCCTTCTTTTTGACCGAGTTTCCGCGGTTGTTAGCAGCATCGAGAATCTCGCCGGCCAACCTGTCAGTCATTGTCTTTTCGCCGCGGCCTCGCGCGTAAGAAACGATCCACCGAATCGCCAGGGCACCGCGCCTTTCAGCATGAACCTCGATGGGCACCTGATAAGTGGAACCACCAACGCGCCGCGACTTAACCTCAACGGTCGGCTTGACGTTGTCGATCGCCCGCTTGAAAACCTTGAGCGGCTCCTCGCCAGTCTTGTCGCCAATCTGGTGCATCGCCGTGTAGAAGATGCCTTCAGCCAGCGACTTTTTGCCGCCCCACATGATGCCGCTAATAAACTTCGTCACCAGGGGGCTGTTGTAAACCGGATCGGGAAGTACTTCGCGTCGTTCTGCAACTCTTCTTCTAGGCATATCTTTTTTAGGTCCCGGGTTTCGGGTATCAGGTGTCAGTCAAATCAGTGGAGCCTGGCACCCGACACGCGGTACCCGGCACCTTCGTTCTACTTGCCTGCTGCCTTCGGCCGCTTGGCGCCATATTTCGAGCGTCCCTGCTTGCGATCCGACACACCCACGGAATCCAGTGTTCCGCGAATCACGTGATAGCGCACGCCCGGCAGATCCTTCACACGGCCGCCGCGAATCAAAACAATTGAGTGCTCCTGCAAATTATGGCCAACGCCCGGAATGTAGGTCGTGACCTCGATGCCGTTGGTCAGGCGCACACGGGCGACCTTGCGCAAAGCAGAATTTGGTTTCTTGGGGGTCTGCGTATACACGCGTGTGCAAACTCCGCGCTTTTGCGGTGAACTCTGGAGCGCCGGACTGGCGGTTTTGTACTTAACTGCCTGGCGACCTTTGCGGACGAGCTGGTTTATGGTCGGCACTGTCTTTCCTCGATTAAACGTAAACGCGGGCTGTATTTCAGCGCGCAAAAGGGCGTTACCTGCCTCTTTCCGGAACCGGTGGTAACCACTTCGTCCGGCAGTCAGCGCAGGCGAGCTGCCCTGGTCAATAGTTGTCTAGTTAGGGATGTTCTGAGTCGCTACGGGGGCGGGTGTGGATTATGGCTTCCCTGGAGCCAAAGTTTTCTGTGGCGTCGCATGTGTGGGACGAGAATCCCGATTCTTCGGGTTTTCGAACGCGTGCCTGGGTTGGAGCTACCAGCAAATGCCGGCGCGACGCAGGCGGCTTACGCCACAATAATTGTCAAATCCGGCCGCACAATTGCCTCCGGGCAACGCCTCCACACCTACAGAACCTAACGGACGTTGCATTGTTGACTTCAGACTGTCAGTCCGAAACCGTGCATATTAGTTGTCAGAAACAGGACTGTCAAGCGCAGGTGGCACGGTACAGAACCGAGCGCGGTAGCGCCGGATGCTGGAGATAACTTTGCAAAAGGATGGAGTCAAATCACCTATGGGAAAGTCAATTCTACTATCCGGCGCTACCGCGCTCGTTCTGTACTAGGCCGCTAGGAGATCAGCCGCCAAAGTCCCCAACCAATTGCTCCCAGCACTAACAGCAGAAGCACGATTGCTCCAAAGATCATAAGTTTGAATTTCCGGTAGCGGTTCTTATCTGGCGGCGCTAACGACCCCTGCGGGAAATACGGTGGTGGCGTATCCGTTGCCATTAGTTCTCCTTCTGTAATAAACGAGCTGAACCGCAAGACCAACACTGTAGCTACGGCTTTCGATTACTGTTTGACTTGCCTCTGGAGGAACTATTCGTTGAAGAACGTGTAGGGGAGTCAGATGACTCCGCGTTTTCGTTCCCGTTTTCGGTTTTCCTTTTCTTCAACAGATCTTCCTGATGTTTCTTGCCTGCGCGGATTCGTTTTGCGCCTTCGCGGGCTTCCTCGAGCGCGTCCTCAGCGCGATAGTTCTCGGGATCGATCTCCAGCGACTTCGAGAAAGCATTTACTGCCTCGTCATACTGGGCCAACTTCGACAAAGCCAATCCCAGGTCGTAATAGATATCGGCGTCATCTTCCTTAAGACGTGTGGCTTGCCTGTACTCTTTTACAGCCTCAATGTAAAGACGCAGGCCTGCATAAGTTTGGCCCAGGTTGTAATGCGCCTCGGCGTCTTTACTGTTCCCTTCCAAATACTTCTTATATTTCTCAATGGCCTTCTTATAAGCGTCTTCCGCTTCCTCATCTTTCGCGAGCGCTTCAAATGTCAAACCTAAACGAAAGTAGCCTTCGGCCAGATTTGGATCCAGTTTGATTGCCTGCTGAAACGCCTCCGCCGCTCTTTCATCGCGATCGTCGCGGTAAAACTCTTTTCCCTGGTCGAGGAAAACACGCGCCTGCGAAACTTGCTCGGCATTCGCCGCTACCGAAACGTTGGCGTTCACATTCGCATCGCCTGGCTTCTTCCTGAAGCAACCGAGTTGACCAAACAGGAGCAAAGATATGACGATAACGAGGGCTGGCTTCATTCCGCTTTTCCCAAGGTCTGGATTCAGGGAGATGTTTTGAATGACCACCTATCTACTTGAATTTGGTACCTGAGTCAAACCGGACCAGAGCAGGTGATGATGCAGTTTCTTCAACTGGTTACCCACTACAGAACCCAGCGTGGTAGCGCGGGATGCTGGAAGCTTGTCAAAACTAAGAGTAAGAAATTGTAGCGCTCGATACGTCAATAATCCCGCGCTCACCGCGCTGGGTTCTGTAGCTGGATTGCGTGAGATAGTTATGGAATTACACGGCTATTCCCTCTATTTTTGAATACAAGTGCTACTTCTCTGAGAGTTTCGTCGCCCACGGGTCATGGCGGACTCGCGAAATTGTAATGCCGGAAAAGGAGTCGAAATGTTGAGACACGAGCGTCGCCTTGCTTTATTCCTACCGATTGCCCTGGTTGGGATCTTTGTATTTGCTTCCGCAGCCATTGCCCAGAAAAAGGTAAGAGTTGAGACTCGGACCTTTACGCCACCGAATCTGAGTCTGTCGGCAGACCCTCAGGTAATCACGGTGTGTGAAGGGGCAGGACCTGCGATTGTGCAACTAAACGCGAGGGCAACGTCGGACTATCCGATCCGTTATCGCTGGACCACCAACGGCGGCCGCATAACCGGCGACGGCGCGACAGTCGGTTGGGATCTTTCCGGCGTTCAACCCGGTTACTACAAAGCGTACGTCGACATCGACACCGGCAGCGGTGACGAAGCCTGTCAGGCTTTCTCATCAACCGCGGTCGTGGTGAATCGCTGTCCTCCACCGCCTCCTGTTTGTCCAAACGTCTCAATCATCTGTCCGGAGAGGGGCGAGGTTGGACAACCGCTCACCTTCTCTTCCAATGTCACCGGCGGCTCACCAGGCGTTGCGCCGATCTACAACTGGACAGTCTCCGCGGGCCGCATCATCGATGGCCAGGGAACTCCCAGCATCCGCGTCGATACCGTTGGGCTAGCTGGTCAAACCGTTACGGCGACACTTTCCATGGGTGGCTACACGCTGGATTGCAGCGCCACCTGCTCAGTACAGTTTCCGGTTCCCGTCGAGTGCCGAAAGTTTGATGAGTATCCAACGATCTCCTATAACGACGAGAAAGCTCGTTTGGACAACTACGCGATTGAATTACAGAACGATCCGACGGCAACTGCTTTCGTGATTGTTTATCCGGGTCAGCGCGGTCGTGCTGGTGATGTACAGAGACAGACGACCCGCCTCATCGACTACCTGGTCAACTCGCGCGGCATCGGCTCTCAACGAATCGTCACTCTCGTTGGGCCAACCAGAGATGTGTTGCTCGTCGAGTTGTGGCTTTGTCCGCAAGGCGCTAAGCCGCCAAATCTAGTTCCGTAGAGTTAGACCAATTTCAACTAACACGACCGGCGGGAGCCCCAAACTCCAGCCGGTCTTTTCCTGTTATACTCCTCGCCCCCCAATACCCCCTGCGAAGGAACTACG
>JBGTCM010000369.1:0-6417 GCA_041748795.1 Pyrinomonadaceae bacterium | reverse complement strand
GCAACAAGAGGTTCATTCCCGGCATCTGACGGCCCGACCTATTACTGTTTCACGGTTTAAAGTATCTTATTCTTAAGGACTAGATATGATCGGTATGACATCTGGCAGAACGCGAAATCTCCTGATCGCGGCCTTTTTTGTGCTTTCGTTCCCGACCTACTTCGTTTCGGCGCAAGGCTCGGGCAACGGATCTGACCTGCCGCCGGCGGAAGTTGATCGAATTATCAAATCCTTTACTGCGAAGGAAGCCGAGTTTCGCCGCGCCCTCAATGAGTACTCTTTTAGGCGAGACGCTCTGCTTCAGAGTCTTGGCATGGGTGGGCAGGTCACGGGCGAATATCATCGCGTCTCAACCTTCACTTTTGACGATGCGGGGACGCGGTACGAAAAGATTAACTATTTTCCGATGCCTTCCTTAGGCTCCGTTACTCAGGAGGATTTAGAGGACCTGGGTGGTGTTTCTCCGTTTGCCCTCGAGCCTTCCAAAGTTGATCGTTACACCTTCAAGTATGTGGGAAAAGAAAAGATTGATGAGTTAAGCCTGTACGTCTTTGATGTTTCCCCGAAAGTTATGCCGGACGCGAAGAAAACGAAGGAGCGTTTATTCCTGGGCCGCGTATGGGTCGACGATCAGGACTTCCAGATCGTGAAGACCAAAGGGAAAGGTGTCCCGGAGACCAAGCAAAATAAGTTTCCGATGGTGGAAACGTATCGTGAGCAGATTGGCCGGTTTTGGTTTCCAACCTACTCCTACGCAGACGAAGCGTTGATTTTCGATGACGGCAACGTCCTTCACGTGCGCATGAAGGTCCGTTACACAGACTTCGAACTGGCTCGCGCCAAGGTGAAGATTACCGAAGTCGAGGATCCTGAAACTGAGAAGAAGAAAGATAGTACACCGCCGGCAAAACCTCCGGGCAAACCATAACCCTTTAGGCCGCGTGCGAGTCCAGCTCTTTGCTAACGAGCGATCGCACGCGGTCAACCAAGCCTTTCACATCTTCGTCGGTAACACAGCCTTCCGTTGAAATGGGTGGCAGCATTACCATCTCAATGGTTCCGCTCCTGGCTTCGCCCGTTCCCTTCCCCATCAACCAATCGGTGTGTTTGATGGCCACCGGTACGATTGGCACTCCAGCCTGGGCTGCCATATAGAAAGCGCCTTTCTTGAACGGAAGAAGCTGACCTGGCTTGGCCCTCGTTCCCTCTGCAAACACACCAAACGATCGGCCGGCGCGTATTCGATCCGTCGCTGCTCCCGTAGTCTGCAACGCACGCTCGCGGTTAGACCGATCGATGGCCATTATGTTAACGAACCCCATGCCGACACCCAATATCGGCACTTTGAGCAATTCCTTTTTTGCCAGCATTCCAATACGTCTGCCGGTGTGAATGAAGAGCGTGGCTGTGTCGAGGTACGATCTATGGTTGGAAATGAAAACGTACGTCTGATTAGGATCGAGATACTCGGTACCCCTAACGCAAACGTCCACACCGCTTAACCGCAGCCAGTTGCGGGCTCCAAACAAGGCCCATGGATAAACCAGATCAGGTTTACCAGTGAGCCACGCCACGATTAACACGGGCGGCCCAAAAATCAGTAACAGCGCGGCGGCCATGAAAAGTGACCACCAATAGTGTAAACGTCGGAAGATTTGCATAGGCGCAGGCTGGAATTCGGGGGAGATAATCGCACATTGGGGCGGTAACGGCGACGCGGCAGGCCGCAGGCCGCAGGCCGCAGGCCGCAGGTGGCAGGTGGCAGGCTGCACGGGGGCCCCCTGCCTTCTGCTTGCTGCCTTCTGCTTGCTGCCTTCTTCTTGCGCCCCGCGGCTTTGCCGCCCTCCGTGCGGAAAGGCTCTGCCTTTCCGTTGGCATCATTTGGTTTCGAGGCTACGCCTCGTCAAAGCGTGACAGAGGCATAGCCTCAGCATTTGAAATATCGCATCCGGTAAGGCAGAGCCTTACCGCACGGAATGCGGCAAGCCGCCGGTCGAAAGCTGCGCTTTCAAACTCAATGCCGCCTGCCGCCTGCCTCCTGCCGCCTGCCTCCTGCCGCCTGCCTCCTGCCTTCCGTCCCCGTTTTACCTTGCTACATTCGCCCTCCGGCGTTATCTTTCCCCTGTTACATTCTCTCCCAGGCCTGCTTCAGGCGAAGCAATCTAATCCCGTATACGCGCATCCAAGATATTCACTCCCACGTGTATTTTGTCGGCAGGAGTCTCGGATAATGAAACATATATCCTCTTTCTTGTTATTCGTTCTCTTATTTGTAGGCTCCCAGGTCCTTTTGCAGGCGCAAACTCGGCCTCGCCGCGTCGGACAAGACCGTCCTCAGTCCGCGCCTGCCACGACTAATCCGACTCCAAGCCGACCACCTGTTCTTGGTGGAGCGAATCGCACCCCCAGTTCGCAACAAGGTCAACAACAGACCACTACCAACGACGGTCCGGAGGAAGTGGACGCAGGCGACATCATCAAGGTTAATACGACGTTGGTAACCTTGCCGGTTAGCGTGATGGATCGCGACGGCCGGTACATCCCAAATCTTAGAAAAGAAGACTTCAGACTCTGGGAAGAAGGCGTTGAACAAGACGTGGCGTTCTTTTCAGCAGTCGACAAACCCTTTTCATTGGTTCTAATGATCGATACCAGCGGTTCAACTCGCTTTCGGCTTGAAGATATTCAGGATGCCGCAATCACTTTCGTAAATCAGCTTCGTCGCGATGATCGCGTAATGGTTGTTTCATTCGACGACGACGTGAGAGTGCTGAGTGAGTTTACAAGTGACCGCAATCGGCTGCGCGATGCCATTCGCCAGACGCAGACGGGAAACGGCACGAAGCTATACGACGCAGTCGACCTCGTGATCAATCGACGGTTAAATCAAATCTCTGGTCGCAAAGCAATCGTGCTTTTCACAGACGGCGTTGATACGACCAGCAGGTTCTCGTCCTATGCGAGCAATGTTACGGATGCCGAAGAGTTGGACGCACTGGTCTATCCTGTTCAATACGACACGTACACCGACATGGGTGGAGTTTCGAGTTGGCCCGGCGCCGGCGGATCAGGGACCATCAACGATATTCTCGGTCAGATTTTTGGTGGGAGTCGCCGAAGGGGATCGGGGGGAGGCGGCTCAAACCGTCGCGGCGGCTCAGGCAGCTCAAGGCACGAATACGAGACTGCCAACCGCTACCTTCAGGAGATGTCGGAGCGGACCGGGGCTCGAACATATAAGGCCGACTCGATGCAGAATCTTGCGACCGCCTTTTCCAACATAGCCGAAGAGTTGCGCCGACAATATAGCCTCGGTTATTACCCGAAGAACCCAGCACAGGCCGGACAGCGACGACAGGTCCGCGTACGCGTCAATCAGCCAAACCTGGCGGTAAAAACGCGCGACAGCTACGTGTTTAATCCGTCAAATACTCCGCCGCCAGACACTGCGCAAACATCGGCGCCCGTGCTTCGGAGGAACCTCACCGAGCCGGGCGATCCGGGCACCCGGGAATAAAACCCGCCCTGGCAATAAAATAGCGCGACGGTTACCGATGTATCCGTCGCGCTCACTACGCCCACAGGAGGAAAGGGGCGTACAACTCGTCAACATTATATCCGACGAGCGCCAATTCTCTACATCTCTTACGACTCATCCGCGTTTTTCCACCGCCAATCAGACTTTGCCGTCATTTCCAGCCTTATTCGTCACCTGTTTGGCTGTGAGGAGCATCCACGGGCTTCGATTCCTTGGAGCCTTTTTCCCGAAGAAAGATAGTCAACACCACCATCGATCCTACCGCCAGGAATTCGCTCTGCCAGTTTTGTAACGACTCAAACCAAAAGCGCGACGTGCCCATATAACCAATCATCGAAACTTGCTCGGCTCGTCCATGTTCCTTCTGCTCAGCATTGTATTCACCTGCACCGCCTACCGCATGAAGTAAGAATGAACCCGCAAAGAGTAAGAAGAATGCGAGCGACAGTGAGTGTTCATATAACACTGGCTGAAAAACCCTGTTCGATATTGTCTCTTCTTTGCTAGTAAAGGGCCGACCGCAGCATTCCTCGACCACATCAATCTGCCGGCTCCGGTATCCTCAATCCGGCACTCCCTTTGCAGAGGTATTCCATGCGTAACCTATTACAAGCGTATTTGCGTCTTCTGTCGTTCGACTGATCTCGAAGGGGACAGGAAAGCCGGACGCTTGTATTGGAAAGCTACAGAAATGCGCAACGGCACTAATTTTGGAATTTGGTCAGTACCACCTGCGTTAGCGGCAGGGTGACGACCGCAACAACTACCCACCTGCAAACGCAGGTGGTACGACAAACTTAATCGAGCAAAGGGAGATTGATATGGATACCTGGGAAGTTACCTTCGAAGAAAAACCGGAAACCGAAGAATCGAAAACCGACAACGCCAACGGCGGCGGAGCTAACGTCGGAAAAATTGAACGGATTGCCAGCGCGATCGGCGGCGGCGCGCTAATCGGATACGCGCTCAAGAGCCGCTCTAAAGGCGGAATTGCTCTGGGATTGTTAGGCGCCGGATTGCTCTATCGCGGCACGACTGGCCAATGTGAGGCCTATCGCGTTTTTGGCGTAAACACAGCAGACGGAACAGAAGAAGTTGCTCGCGATGTGCATATCGAAAAATCGATAACGATAAATCGCTCGCCGCAGGAGTTGTACAAATTCTGGCGCGACTTTGACAACCTGCCGCGCTTTATGGAAAACCTGGAATCTGTAACTCGCCTGGATGACCAGCGATCACACTGGGTGGCGATCGGTCCAGGAGGAAAAGAGATCGAATGGGACGCTGAGATCTATAACGAAAAGGAAGGCGAGTTAATCGCATGGCGCTCACTGCCCGGTGCCGACGTAACCAATGCGGGCTCCGTACATTTTGAACCAGCTCCGGATGGCCGAGGCACTTATCTCAAGGTCAGCCTCAACTACAACCCGCCGGGGGGCAAAGCCGCGGCTCTGTTCGCAAAACTATTTGGCCAGGAGCCCGGACAGTTAGTCGAACACAACCTGAAACGTCTGAAGCAGCTCATCGAGACCGGGGAGATTCCTACCACAGAGGGACAGCCTTCAGGTCGCGCGCAAAAGCCTGAGTCAACAAAACAACGCAAGCAGGACAAGCTTGCCAGTAAGACGCCCCTCCGCACCATGGCAGCATCAGCCTCCGAGGAGGTTGCATGAAAGCGCTTTGCTGGTATGGCAAATATGACGTACGCGTCGAGCGGGTTCCGGATCCTGAGATCCTGAACCCGCGCGACGCGATTATTAAGGTCACGACCACCGCCATCTGCGGCTCTGACCTGCATCTTTACGACGGATACATTCCGACCATGGTCAAAGGCGACATCCTTGGTCACGAGTTCATGGGAGAAGTCGTTGACCTTGGCGACGCGGTAACAAATCTCAAAATCGGCGACCGCGTAGTTGTCCCTTTCACCATCGCTTGTGGAAATTGTTTCTTCTGTCAGAAGGGATTCTGGTCGTCATGCGACAACTCGAATCCAAACTCACATATCGCTGAAGCTATATACGGGTTCTCGCCTTCCGGGCTGTTTGGTTACTCCCATATGTTGGGTGGCTATGCAGGCGGCCAGGCCGAATATGTGCGGGTGCCCTTCGCCGATGTAGGAGCCACCAGGATTCCCGATGGACTGCCTGATGAGAAGGTGCTCTTTCTTTCTGACATCTTTCCTACGGGTTACATGGCCGCCGAGAACTGCAACATCCAGCGCGGCGATACAGTAGCCGTCTGGGGTTGTGGACCAGTCGGACAGTTCGCGATCAAGAGTGCGTATCTGCTGGGCGCAGAACGTGTGATCGCCATCGATGACAATCCGGATCGTCTGCGAATGGCAGCCGAAGACGGCAAGGCTGACACGCTCAATTTCGACGACGAAGACATTTTTGACAAGTTAAAGCACCTGACCGGTGGTATGGGTCCTGATGCCTGCATTGACGCAGTGGGTCTGGAAGCGCATGGCACATCGCTGGATGCGCTTTACGATCAGGCCAAGGCGGCGCTCATGCTGGCCACGGATCGCCCACATGCTTTACGGCAGGCAATTCATGCGTGCCGAAAAGGCGGGACTGTTTCGGTGCCCGGTGTGTATGGAGCTTTTCTTGACAAGTTTCCATTCGGGGCCGCGTTTGCAAAGGGCCTGACTTTCAAGATGGGCCAAACGCACGTCCACAAATATATGCAGCCGCTGCTCGAGCTAATTCAGTTTGATCAAATTGATCCGTCTTTCGTGATCACGCACCGCTTGAGTCTCGACGACGCGCCGGAGGCTTACAAAACCTTTAAGGCGCAGACGGACCATTGCGTCAAGGTTGTGCTTAAGCCCGGACAACCGTCTGCAAGCTCGAACGGAAACGGAAGAGCGCATT
>JBGTCM010000368.1:0-3185 GCA_041748795.1 Pyrinomonadaceae bacterium | reverse complement strand
GTCGCGAAGATCATTCCCAGAATCAGCGCCAGGATCCAGATAATGACCGCAACGCTCCAGCCCGCGCTGGAGCTAACCTTTGTTCCGGCGTTAGCCAACGCCTTCGCTCTCAACCATAGTCCGTAAAACGAGAGGACTCCGATCGATGCTCCCAGCACGAAGAGCGCGGGGCGTTCTCCCGGTGTGAACAAAATTCCGAGATTGTCCGTCACCAGCGTTTCCTGGCCCAGGAGGGGATGAATGTCAGATGGGTCTTTCACGAAGAGAATGATCAAACTCAGGAGCTTGGAAATGACCGTAACCGGCAGGTTGGCGTAGAACACTCCGGCTAAAGCCTGCCAGAAATTCATCCGGCCTCCGAAAGCCAGAACACCCAGGAAGCAGAGTGCTGCTACGAAACAGGTCATAACAAACACGCCGACAAAGCTTTGGGCGGCCGTTAGAATTCTTCGCGCCGGCATCGTCGCTCCCTGAATGGCATCCTGCTTCGTCGCTTCCATTGCTTCCGGCGGTGGCTTTATCGGGCTCTGTTCGAGTTTCTCCATCGTGTATTCCACGATGCGTTCCGGAGTGAGGCGTTGGTAAAAAGCGTTTACATAAACAAGATTGACGATTCCGATCGTCAGGAAAGCGGCCAGCCAGTACGGATGAGACCGTAGATTTCTAAACACGCGCGTCGGCTCAAAAAAAACTCCCAGGACTTTTTGCACGCCCGACAAGGGCGGCTCGTTTGGGTCCGGTACCGGTAAGCGGATAAAGCTCAGCGCGAAGAGCAGTATTCCCCAAAACGCGAATGAAGCCCCGGCGGTAGCGCCGCCCGGCAAGAGCTTCGCGATTCCCGCCCCGATAATCACAAGGCCCAGCACAAATAGACCAATCGCAACTGGTCGCAGTTTGTGCGGTCGCGGCGCCTGGATCTCGGCTGGCGGATCGACGGGCGGTGGCGGTGGCTGAAAGGCGGCTGTGTTCGGATCGCTCATTTGCTTATCCTCCTGTTGATAAGAGGACGGGGAGAAAGCTTCCGTCCGAGTCGTTGTTTGCTGCTAATACGGTTGGTGTGGAGAACTGGTTTCACGGCTGACCGGATTTTCTGAACGGGATCCAGCAACCAACGAAAGTGAGATACTATCCACGAAATAACACTAAAAGGACACGAACAAATAAGTACTGATGCAGTTTGACCTGACGTAACCAATTACAGAACCCAGCGCGGTAGCGCGGGATCGTTTAGGCTACTCAACATAAAACCAATTAAGCCTTTGTAATGCTCGCCTCCTCCAGCATCCCGCGCTATCGCGCTGGGTTCTGAAATGCTTCAGCGAAACTGGATAGGACGAATTCTTCGTGTTGGTTCGTGTGTTTCGTGGATCGTATTTATTCACTCCGCAATAGGCGCTTCGAACCAACCCGGGACACGAATGCAAGCTACGGTATGTCCGGATGAAATCTCCCGCAGCTCGGGATCAATTCGCGCGCACTCGTCGATTGCGATCGGACAGCGCGTGCGGAAGCGACATCCCGACGGTGGATTAATCGGCGTCGGCACATCGCCCTGCAAAACAATGCGCTCCCGTTTCTGTTTCGGATCGGGAATGGGAATCGCCGAAAGCAGCGCCTGCGTGTAAGGATGCAATGCGCTCGCATAGAGTTCGGCCGCCGTTGCTACCTCGACTATTCGTCCAAGATACATGACCGCCACGCGATTTGAGATGTGTTCGACTACCGCCAGGCCGTGGGAAATAAAGAGGAAGGCCAGGCCAAACTCTTTTTGCAGGTCCTGCAGCAGATTGACCACTTGCGCCTGCACCGAAACGTCGAGCGCCGAGACAGGTTCGTCAGCAACGATCAGTTTCGGATTGAGCGCGAGGGTGCGGGCCACGCCAATGCGTTGACGTTGGCCTCCGGAAAATTCGTGACTGTAGCGTTTGCGGTAATCAGGATCGAGTCCGACTCGCTTCAACAACTCGGCCACACGCTCCTTACGTTCCTTCTTGGTTCCTACTTTATGAATTACGAGAGGCTCGCCCACGATGTCGCCCACCTTCATGCGTGGATTGAGTGACGCGTAGGGGTCCTGAAACACAATTTGCATTTGCCGGCGCATCTCCCGCAACTCAGTCTTGCCCAACTTCAAAACGTCACGCCCTTCAAAATCGATTTCACCGGACGTAGGTTCGATCAGCCGCAGCAGGCAACGACCCACAGTTGATTTCCCACAACCCGATTCACCAACCAGTCCCAGCGTTTCCCCGCGAAAAATGTCGAAAGAGACACCATCAACCGCACGCACCACATCGTCGCTGCCTTCGACAGCAAAATGCTTCACCAGCTTGCGCACCTGAACTAGTTCCTGATTGTTCATCGGAGTTATCCGCAGATTACGCAGATTTTCTTTTCAACCGCTACGACGCACTCTTTCTTTTCTAAAGTGTACGCTCAAAACTTGACCAATACTCTTATGCTGAATCCGCGGAATCTGCGTAATCTGCGGATGTTGCCTGATGGTCAGCAGCAACGGCTGAGGCCAAATCGTAAAGTACACAACGCACCCGCACTCCACCTTCGAGTTCGTAAAGTGGAATGTCTTCCTCTGTGCAACGCGGCATGCGATGAGGACAACGCGGCGCAAAGTGACACCCCGGCGGCAGATCAGTCGGACTGGGCACGGTGCCTTCGATCGTCTCCAGCCTTTCCTTCTTGACCACGTCCGCGGCCGTTAACTTCGGCACGGAGCGCAACAGACCTTCTGTGTACGGGTGCTTTGGCCGGGCAAACAATTCTTCAACTGTCGACTCTTCGACGATGCGCCCCGTGTACATCACCGCCACACGATCAGCGACCTCAGCTACCACGCCCAAATCATGTGTGATCAGCAGCACCGCTAACTCTCGGTGCTGTCTCAACTCCTCCAACAACTCGAGTATCTGTGCCTGGATGGTGACATCAAGCGCCGTGGTCGGCTCGTCCGCAATCAAAAGCTTCGGATCACAGGCCAGGGCCATCGCGATCATGACGCGTTGGCGCATGCCGCCTGAAAGTTGATGTGGGTAATCATTTATGCGGCGGGCCGGATCCGGTATGGACACTTCACGCATCGCTTCGATTGCCGCCGCCCGCGCTTCTTTGCGGGACAGCTTGCGATGCAGGCGGAGCGCTTCGGCAATCTGTTCGCCCACAGTGAACAC
>JBGTCM010000367.1:0-1824 GCA_041748795.1 Pyrinomonadaceae bacterium | reverse complement strand
GCCTCCCGCACTCGCACCTGGCACATCGCCTGTCATCGGCGGCAGCGAGACCACCGGCTTCACTTTGAAGAGTGATGCCGCGCAGGAGCTGGATGACAGGACGATCGCGCCGAGTATGAGAAGCAGAATTCGCCGGTTGAGCATGGCCGTCAATTTAGCATAGGTGCCACTCGCGGCACAGGCCTACAGAGTCCAAGCTTTAGCTTGCATCGTGGTCGGAACGTTCCTGAGCTTTACAGGCTTGTCGGAAAAGCGGCAGCCTGAAGGTTGTACTCTGTACGCCTGATAGGTACGACTGCCCGGAGAGCCACAGACTAAAGTCCCTTGTGCTACTATGGCCGAAAATATGATCAGGCCATTTCGTGGGGTTTATCCGCAGATTTCTGAGAGCGCGTACGTCGATCCCAGCGCCCAAATAATTGGCGATGTACATCTGGGCGAGCAGTCTTCTGTCTGGTGTAACGCGGTGCTGCGCGGTGACATGTTCTACATCCGCATTGGAGACCGGAGTAATGTCCAGGACAATTGTGTGCTTCACACTCGAACTGGCGAGAAGCCCACGATTCTTGAAGAGGAAGTGACGGTGGGCCATAGCGTCACGCTTCACGGATGTTACATCGAGAAGGGGGCGTTGATCGGGATCGGCTCGATCGTGCTGGATGATGCACGGGTGGGCGAGAAGACGCTTGTGGCTGCGGGCTCGCTAATTTCGCCGGGCACAATCATTCCGCCACGATCGCTTGTCATGGGTGTGCCGGCCAGGGTTAAGCGCCCGCTGACAGATGAAGAAGTTGAAAGCCTCAACGGGTTTTGGATGAACTACGTGAAGTACACGGGTTTGTACAAGGAAGACTAAGTATTTACCAAAGGATGATCCACGAATCACACGAACGAACACGAAGGCTTTGTTAGTGTGATTTCGTGTATTTAGTGGATCGTACCTTTTACCGACGATTGAAAACTCAAGGAGATCCAGCATGTCCGTCCACCTAAGTCGTTTATCGCTTACGCTCGCCATCATTTTTGCGTGCGGATTGTTAGTCGTAGCGCAATCGGACGTTAATCCTTCTAATGGCAATGAGACGACTGTCGCCGCTCCCGCTCCGGACACGACTGATGGACCGTTTACATTGAAGAAGGGCGACAACGAGTTTGGGTTTTGGGCAGGTGGCTCATTCAAAGCCACCACGGCTTTTGGCGGACTTACCGAGGCCGAGGCAGACGATCGACAACTTTTCATTGCGGCATTCAGATACGGAAGGACGCTCTATGCTAACGATAGCGTAGCCCTGCAATACACGCTTGATGCCATTCCCATTGCAGTCGCAACCGGCAACATTCTTTCGAGTACGACGGTCGGACCGGTAACTACCTTTAGAAGAGAAACAGCCTACGGTGCAGGCGTCACCCCGCTCGGCCTGCAACTGGACTTTGCCAACGGTTCGAAAGTGCATCCTTTCATCCACGTAAACGGCGGTCTGTTGTTTTTCAATGATTCAGTCCCGCTGCCCGATGCCGGTAGTCTCGCGCTTGTCGGCGAAACAGGTGGAGGCATTCGAATTTTTACATCAGAACGCCGCGCGGTTACCTTAGGCGTCCGCTTTCATCACATTTCAAATGGGGACCGCTCCGGGTCAAACCGCGGTCTTAATCAATTCGTCTTCTCCGCCGGATTCTCAATCTTCAAGTAATGGGCAAGGTCAACACCCAACCAGCGCGCGGCATGCGCGATTTCCTTCCTGCTGACGTCAGGCGACGCGAGTACGTTATCGGTGTCGTAAAAGAGGTGTACGAGCGCTACGGGTTTGAACCACTCGAAACTCC
>JBGTCM010000366.1:0-3442 GCA_041748795.1 Pyrinomonadaceae bacterium | reverse complement strand
TCAATCACGCGCAGTTTACGAGGAGCTGGTTGTTCAGATTGATGCGCAGTTGGCCCGTCTGGGCCAAATCATGAAAACGGACGTACCGGCTTTCAACCAGCTTGTGCGCGATCAGAATATTCCGGCGGTGACGGTAAGGCCTCCAGCGGGTGCAGGTGCGGCCAGGCAATAGGCGTCTCCTTGGAGTGCGCCGCCTTGTCGGCGCTTTGGCCGGTTTCGACTTGGCGAAACCTCGGTGGCATTTCGAACTCGTTAGCTAGTGAGGCGCATTCGCGGCGCGGAGCGGCGCCAAGCCGCCGCGGGCCAAAGCGCCGACAAGGCGGCGCACTCCAAGGAGGCGCCTTATCGTTACTTGCTCTGTAGTACCTCGCGCTGTAATCTTTACGCGTTCCCTCGATAACAGATTATTTCTAATTCAACACTCCCCCACCTTTTTGATCCCTGGCTTTAAGTTTGGGAGGAGAAAACCATGAAAAAATTCGTTTTTGCTTTGCTGATTACACTGGCAGCCTTTTCGATGGTTGCGGCCGATACTATTACTTTACGCGGCGGCACCATACTCCGAGGCAATGTGCTCGGCTTTATTAACGGCCGCTTCGCAGTACAGTTAACCGCGCCGGCCACAGTACCAGTGCGTCCGACGGACACACGCAATCAGACCGGAACAACAAGGACCGTCAGTGCCGGTGAAGTGCTTTTCCTGCGGCCCCGCGACATCGAGCGGATTGAGATTGAAGGACGCTCGCTCGATGACGCGCGTTACCAAACGCGCACGGTCGACGTCGCCCTTGATCCAAACTGGGTTGACACCGGTGTTGACGTGCGGCGCGGCCAGAGAATAAGAGTTGACGCAACGGGAACAATATATGCAGGCCGCACCAGAATCACGCCTGCGGGTCTGACTACAACGGATCCGAGTGCGCCTTTACCGCGCGCCGCTGAAGGAGAACTGATCGGTGTGATCGGCAATGATTTTGACGCACCGATAATCGAGATCGGCGCTAGTCGTGAGTTCACCACGGACCGCGACGGACGTCTCTATCTAACCGTCAATCGTGGCGCCTACACCGACGCGCGGGGCAATTTCATCGTTCGCGTTAGACAGGAAGTTGACCTTGCAGCCTTGGCGCGCGCGGACGACAGTCGCAATCCGAACGACAACAACTACGACCCGTTTGCATTCCCCGGCGACACAAGTCCAAGCCCGGCTGCGACGCGTTCGCGACAGCGCGGCGACGGTCCGCGTTCGGGCCGCGACCGGCGGAGCACTGGCCCCATCGAGAGGACGATCAACGTTCCTTCCACCGAGTCGCGTGGGATCGATACGGGGATCGAGCTTCGCACAGGCGATCAAGTGACAATCTCGGCCTCGGGAAACGTCACCGCAGGCCAACGCGTCGGGATCGTTTCACCTGACGGTAGCCGCGCGGGTGCCAGCTCGATCTTCGGCGTCAACAGACGTCCGGTGCCAAATGCAGGAGTAGGTGCTCTGATTGGTTACATACTTCAGTCTAACGGCCAGATGAGCCCAGCGTTTCTGATTGGCAGCCAGATGACTTTCACTGCGCCGGTGGATGGCAGGTTATATCTGCTGGTTAACGACGATAACTTCGGTGATAACAGCGGTTCTTTCAGTGCTCGGATCGTTTATCCGGAAAACCGGTAGTAGGACAGACATTCCTGTCTGTCGGACTCGCCGTAGATTCAGGTGGTTCAAACCGCATGTCTGCTCAGGTGGGACAGGCAGGAATGCCTGTCCTACCCGGGCTAACGTCATTTCTAACCCAGAACGTGCTAAATTGCGTTCTAAAAAGAGTTTTTGGTGACGGGTTGATCAGGCCATGATAAGATTCCCGCCATTATGCGAGGGAATGTAGTTATCATCCGGTTGGTTTTTACTGCGATTCTCGTTGCCGCTGGTTACGTTCTTAGACCCATAGGCAGAGATCCCTGGATTTCCGCCGGCGTCGGCGCCCTCATCGCAATCTGCATAATCTTTTTTGAGCTTCGAATTCGCCGGGCTTCGTTGAAGACGTTGATTGGCGCTGCAGTTGGTTCGATTCTGGGAATCATCGGAGCGTTTCTCATAGGCTCGTTGATCAGCCGCCAGGAGTCGATGGCGGTTGCGCCCGAGGTCAAGACGTTTCTGACGTTGGCGCTGACGTTCTTTATGGCCTACGTGGGCCTCATGGTCGGTGCAGCCAAGGGTGATTATCTCGAACTGTCGGCGCTGGGCGGAATCCTGACCGACAAGGCCTCTCGACGAGACCTGAAAATCCTGGACACCTCAGTAATCATCGACGGTCGCATCGCCGACGTTGCCGAAACCGGTTTCCTAACCGGCTCATTGATCATTCCGCAGTTTATTCTACGAGAGCTACAACAGGTGGCCGACTCGCCCGATTCCTCTAAACGCCAACGCGGCCGCCGCGGTCTGGACATGCTAAACCGTTTGCAGAACAACAGCTCGCTCGACATTCAGATTGTAGAAACAGACTTTCCGTCGGTGCGTGAAGTTGATTTGAAGTTGATCGAGCTTGGCAAGCAACTGGACGCGGTCATCGTTACCAACGACTTCAATCTAAACAAAGTGTCGCAGCTGCGTGGCGTTAGCGTGCTTAATATTAATGAGCTGGCAAACGCACTAAAGCCCGTGGTGCTTCCGGGCGAGGCCATGCGCGTGTTCATTTTGAAGGAAGGCAAAGAATACAATCAGGGCGTTGCTTATCTGGATGATGGCACAATGGTCGTCGTCGATAACGCGCGCCGGTTGATAGGTAAGAACGCAGACATTGCGGTTACCAGCGTCCTTCAGACAACGGCGGGAAAGATGATCTTCGGACGTCTGTGGGAAGAGCCGGAGAATGGCGCCATTAGTGGCGAGCATCGCATCAACGGTGCCACGCGCCGGCCCGCGCGCGAATCACGAAGTGGGCCTGTGCCCGTTCGCATCACGGATAGTGAGCCGATAACGGAGCTCTGAAGAGTGACAAGTGACAAGTGACAAGTGACATGAAAGCGGTGTTTCTGCTTGTCACCTGTTACCTGTTACCTGTCACTTTCTTATGAATGTCGCAATCATAGCCGCTGCCGGTCAGGGCATGCGGATGGCTGGCTCGCGTCCTAAGCAGTTTCTGGAGCTGGCCGGCACCCCCATTCTTTTTCACACACTCAGCGCCTTCGAGTCGTGTGACGTCATCCAGGAAATTATTGTTGTTATCCCAACTCAGGAAGCGGCAGCCTTTCTTGATATCAGCGCGAAATATGGTCTGCGGAAACTCGCACGAGTTGTCCCCGGCGGGTCGACACGGGCCGAGTCGGTTTTAAAGGGCCTGCAGGCAGTGCGCGAAGCTACCGCGGAAATAGTCGTAGTCCACGATGGTGTTAGACCGTTCGTGACTTCGGATGAAATCACTCGCACAGTTGAAGCTGCAACGCGTGA
>JBGTCM010000365.1:0-2390 GCA_041748795.1 Pyrinomonadaceae bacterium | reverse complement strand
AGTCGATGCGGTCCTTATACTGATCCATCAGTTCCATCATGGTTGGCTCGAGTTTCTGACACGCCGAACACCAATCAGCCCTGACGATGGCGACGGTTGGACGCTTGGCTTTTGGTGTTTTGGCCAATGCCGGTAATGCGATCATGGTAACTATCGCAAGAAAGCTGAAGGCGATTCCTGCGCGACGTAGCGTGTTGTTTATTCCCATTTGTCTTATTTCCTCCAGTTATCTGTCCCAAGTTGGTTCGTCGCTCAAAGTGATTGAAGACGAGCAATTTAGTTCCGTACTTTGTGGAGTGTAAGCGCATGTTCTTGCCGTTTCAGTAAGCCCGCTTACACAAGAGTTCCTTACTTCGTCACCTCGCGCGAAGGAGACAAACAGTAGACTTTTCACCCGGCATGGTGCGCCATCTTCGTTCCTGTTCCTTATCACCGGGAGCTTCAGCCGCGAAAAAGTAAGGGCCATACATTTCCCATCGGTCGGGATCGAATTTTCGCCGCGCCCCGCAGTTCGTGCATACGCGGTGACTCTGATGATCTGAGGTGAATGGCCGGCTCATTGCCCGGTGAAGGCATCCGCGAAACATCATTCCGAGAAACCTCTTTAGCGATTCGAGCGTATTCGACCGGTCTTTAGTTAGGGCCGGATGTCGCTCCGGCCAGATTGCTTCTGTTGCTGACATAAATCCCTGCCTTGCGGTCCTGCTTTCGAGAACTCTGCCGCGTTAGTTTTGATTTCAGGCGGCGAGCACCCTGTTCATGTGCTTGTCGATCATCTGCGCAAGCGCCTGCTCTGACGTTGCTCCGACCATGCGCTCCGCTTCCTGCCCATTCTTGAACAGAATAAGCGTCGGAATACCCTTAATGCCGAAACGCTGCGAGACCGAGACGTTATCGTCAACATTTACCTTGCCGACTTGCACGACGCCCTGGTACTTGTCCGCAACTGCTTCCACCACCGGGGCCATCATGCGGCACGGACCGCACCATACTGCCCAGAAGTCCACCAGCACCGGCCGCTCAGACTGCAGCACATCTTTTTCGAAACTATTATCGGTTACCTCAATGACATGTTCACTCATGGTTGTTCCTCCTGTTCTTAAATCGTTCTTGTTCAGCTTGATTCTCATCGACTGTGCCGTGTCACCTTCTGCCGTTTATCTCGGCGGCGTAACACTGCGCGGCCTGGTTGCTAATTATCGTCAGGAATGGGCTGCGCCTAAGTAATGTTGATTACAGCCCGCCCTGTAATCTGGCTTACATAAGAACAGAGCCATTTTGACCTATGCTGACACTGCTAAGACTTCGCGGTCGGCTGGGGAAAGCGGCGAATCAGGAGGGAAGTTTGACCTTGAGCGAGAACGGGAAGGAGCCCACCTTGCGGATCTATGTTGGGCAACATTGCTGGTCCTGCGATGAGACTCTGCGGTTAGTGGGCGAGGTGAGAAAGGCGTTTCCCCACCTGTCTGTTGAGCTAATCGACCTGGACGCCGAAGAAAGCAAGAACGTGGATGAGGTTTTTTCGGTGCCCACCTATGTGCTCAATGGGCGAACCATTTCGCTGGGAAATCCCTCGCGTGACCGCCTATTCGTACAACTCCGCGAGCAGTTGTCACCCGAAGTGGTGGACAGTTAGCCAATCCGGCGGGACAATCGATGGTAAAGGGAGGTGACAGCTATGTCGGGGACTCTATCAAAGCTTGCCAAGCGGTTGCTGGGCGAACGGAAACCAAACGCCGGCGCCTTGCAATGTGACGAGATCAAGGATTCCGAGGGGAGCGCGCTGCGTAAGAAGATTGGGTACCTCTCGATGATGGACCTCTTCCGCGACTTCTCGCCGGAAGAGATGCAGGAGATCGATCGCGCCACACGAATGCAGACCTGCACTGCGGGACGCGTTTTCTACACCCCTGGCGAGACGGGCGAGGTGCTCTTCATCCTCAAGAAAGGCGCCGTCCAGATCTTTCGCATGTCGCCCGAAGGCCGCAAACTTGTCATTGCTAAGCTTCCGCCTTATTCGTTTTTCGGCGAGATGAGTTGCATCGGGCAAGGCATGTACGACACCTTCGCAGAAGCCTCAGAAGAGTCGCTTATCTGCACCATGAGCCGCAGCGACGTCGAGCGTCTGCTGCTCTCGAAGCCGCAAGTTGCTTTGCGCATACTCGAGGCCGTGGGAAAGCGCGTAGTGGAAGCTGAGCGACAGTTGGAAGATTTGGCCTTCAAAGGACTCATCCCGCGCATTGCGGCTTTGCTGCTGCGAGAGGCCGACGGTGGAGAAGTTCAAGGACTGTCGCACCAGGACATTGCTGAAAGGCTGGGAGTGTACCGCGAGACCGCCACTAGCGCGCTCAATGAGCTAAAGACAGCAGGTATTATTGAAATTGCAAGGA
>JBGTCM010000364.1:0-2570 GCA_041748795.1 Pyrinomonadaceae bacterium | reverse complement strand
GTCCCTCTTCTCTGTGCACCCTCTGTGTTCTCTGTGTCTTTGTGGTGGTCAATTTTCGAGCAAAATTCACCACAGAGCCACAGAGGACACTGAGGTTGCACAGAGAGATCAGTTTACGCCGCTACTTTTCGGGCAAAGCCGGTTGAACTCTATGCGCCTGTTTCTGCATCAGCGAGTCTTTGAGAGTTGATCCATGATCAGTAGCGCCCCGTAACAGGCCGCCAGGAAAAGAATAAAAGCGATGATATACCACTGAATCAGTTTTGTTCGGCACGCCGGGCAACGGGTCCTCGCCCAACCAGTTCGCCTGGCACACACTGGACACTTCATTTTATTCAAAGTGAGTCATAGGGCTTCAGTTTAAGAGACAACGGGAGCATAGAGTACCAACTGGGGCGAAGATGCACTCTTGAGCTTCACTTGAGTGGTCGAAGAGTGAAGGTTGTACTCTCGATACTCCTGTTTCGCGTCAGACTCTAGCAGATTTTATTTTGAGCGCAACCCACAGAGGCCAATGGTCAGACAAGGAAATCTTCTTGTCGATGCCGGCGTCCTTCGTCTCGAGATTACGCAACCAAATCCAATCCAGCCGCAAATTGATCGGAACCATCAGCACTCGTTGTGAAAAAGTCGCGTCTCCATCAAACGGAGTGTGAAAGCCTTCGCTGGTGAAAAGTTTAGTAGTTTTACCCGCGGCGCCAGGCTCCCAGGTATTGAAGTCGCCCATCACAATAGCCGGCATCTCTTTGGGGTAGCGGGCCAGATCCTTTAACACAGACTTCATCTGATCCAACTTCTTGTCCATGGATATTCGTGTCTCCGCATGGACGGAGTAAACTCGCACGCTCGACGGTCCAATCTTTACAGTGGCGCCAATACCAGCTCTCCGGCGCCGGCCCGGACCATCATGCGGCAATATAATTCGCTGCACGTCGCTCAAAGGGTATGGGCTCAACAGGAGTACGCCCGTTTCTTCTTCCTTCCCGCCCTTGGGGTGCGGAGGGGCGGCCCAGGCGTAATGCATTCCCAACTCATCGGCGAGCAGTTTGGCCGTGTTTTTATTGCCGGTGCGCTTTCTGTTCCGATCAACTTCCTGAAGGCCCAGAATAGCTGCGCCTCCAACTTCCGGATCGTCCCGCAGAGCCTGGGCCACTTTGAGCAAATCTGATCCGCCTCGCCAGCGAATATTGTAGGAAACAACTTTAATTTCATCGGAAGGCTTTGTCGCGGAACGGACCTTGTCAGCTTGTCCGACTTCAAATAGGTGGGCGTCGGAAATATTTGCGTGGCTCGTCTTTTTATTTAGGGTCTGCGTTTGAGTGGCAACGGCCAACGCGAAAACAGTAAACAACAGGAAAAATCGGTGCACGAATTCCCAACCTTCTTTCTGTGTGTATTCTTCGGTCCCTTATGGACCGAAATGTTTATAGTCCGAAACCTGAACAGACCCACGGAGCTGCAGAAATTTGCTTAACTAACGGTCCATTGGTTCGCTCGAGCGGGCTTAACAGGTACTGATGCGGTTTGATTCAGACCATTACAGAACCCAGCGCGGTAGCGCGGGATCCCTCAGGCTACCTGACAATAAATAAATCGGCTTTCGTAATGCTGGCTGGCCTCCTGCATCCCTCGCTACCGCGCTGGGTTCTGTAACCGCTGTCTATCAAATCTTAGCTTTGCCTCCAAAAGTCACACTCGGCTTGCCGCCGCACATCCGGCGGCAGAGCCGAACCTTACATCGCCCATGACTTTGAGGCAAAGCTAAACATCCGGCTCTTACGAAGCGAACAACAGACTACCTAAAACTCTACTCGCAATCCATCGATCGCTTCGATGGTCTCGCCAGTCCAAAGCAGTCGTGCTTCGGCGGCAAGATCGATTCCGTCCCACTCCGGATAAAGATGTGTTAACACCAGCTTCTGAGGCTGAGATTTACTTGCCAGTTTCATCGCGTCACTGAGTTCCAAGTGTAATTCTACCGGCTTGTTCTTATGAAACGAACACTCCATCAAGAGAACTGTGACGCCTTGTGCAAACTCAGCCAGCTCGTCGGAATAACCTGTGTCCGACGTATAGACCAGCTCGCTGCCGTTTTTATCTTTGAGCCGGATGGCAAGACTTTCTTTCGTGTGCGGCGTAGAAAAGGTGCTTGCACTCAGCCCTGGCAGAAATTCAAATGAACTTGCAGGTTCGATCTCGACTAACTTCAGCGGGAAAGGCTGCTTCATCAATTGATAATTGTATGAATCGTCGATTGCCGCGAGGATAGTCTTAAAACCCCCTGGACCATACACGAAGAGCGGCTTCGTGCGTTGTTGGGTTGAAGGTCCATGCTTTGTTCCAAAGAGAAATGGCGCCAGACCACCGAGATGATCGAGATGGAAATGACTAAGCCAGATGGCATCAAGGTTGGCCCAGTCAAGTTGCTCCTCAGCCATGCGATGTGCAGCATCGGCGCTAAAGTCCAACACGAGGGTTCCACTTTCCGTTTCCAACCAGAATGCGGCAGACGCTCGCTGCGCATGTGGAACAGAAGTGCCTGAACCCAGAACGATTAGCTTCATGATCCA
>JBGTCM010000363.1:0-6097 GCA_041748795.1 Pyrinomonadaceae bacterium | reverse complement strand
ACAAAAAAGGCCGCGATCAGGAGATTTCGCGTTCTGCCAGATGTCATACCGATCATATCTAGTCCTTAAGAATAAGATACTTTAAACCGTGAAACAGTAATAGGTCGGGCCGTCAGATGCCGGGAATGAACCTCTTGTTGCCCTCGGGTGCTGGCGGCTTTCAGATGGCTGTCCAAAACAACCCAATTCTTCTTGCAAATTTTCCTGCATTTGATGTAAGGTGCTCCCCGCATAAAGAGTTACCTCGTTACTTTCCGGTTGTCTACCGGAGGAGCACTCATTTCACAGTTCTCGCAAATCGGTGAAGTTTTGAATTACGACGACAGGTTTATCAAACAGGACTCTTTAGGTCCTCACGTCGGAGACAGGCAACGCTAGCAAGATCCCGTGGACCTCAATGCGCGCGAGCGCAATGCAACGCAAAGCGGCCGCGTTGCTGCATGGGAAAGGCGTTACGGTCAAGCTTTGGGAGGAGCCTGATCTTAAGTCTGAAACCGATGATGCGTGCGGTGGTGGCCACTCCTTCTGGGCGGAGCGGCTTCAAAGCCACCGCACGCACCCCAGCTAGCTTGGAAACCCTTTGACAGTGAGTTCCAAAGACGCATTTTTCAAGCAGCGAATTCCACCGTTACTCGATCCGCAATAATTCCTTTTTCAAAACCTTCATCGAGCAGCCGGCGCACAGCCTCTCGTCCGCGCTCGGTATAGTCCAGCGTCAAATCATTAACCCACATTGCAACAAACCTGTCCGCAAGCGCAGGATCCATGTCACGAGCAAATTGCATCGCATACTCGAGCGCATCCTCTCGGTTGTCGAGTGAGAACCGAATACTCCTTCTAAGGCATTCGGAAACCTGACTGATTACCTCCGGACCGAGATCGCGTCGAATCACATTCCCGCCCATCGGTAATGGCAAACCGGTTCGTTCATGCCACCATTCACCCAGATCCAGTATTTTAAAAAGACCCGTAGACTCATAAAAGAGTTGTCCTTCATGTATTAACAGCCCAGCGTCGCAGCGCCCGGACTGGACTGCATCCATGATCTTGTCAAACGGAACAGCTTCGTACTTGAAGTCCTGGTTAAAAATTCTGAGTGCTAAAAACGCGCTGGTTAGTGTTCCCGGTACGGCGATTTTGAGCTGGGATATGTCTGCTGCCGATGCAGGCCGCCGCCCTACCAGGATCGGCCCATAGTTATCACCAATCGAGGCGCCATGAGGCAGAAGCACATACTTGTCAGCAATGTAAGCATATGCGTGAAAACTGACCGCGGTGACGTCGTAGGTCCCTTTAAAGGCTTCTTCATTGAGAGTCTGGATGTCTTTCAGAACATGAGTGAAGCTCAGATTACCGGTATCGAGTTTGTTGGTAGCCAGCCCGTAAAACATGAAAGCATCGTCAGAATCGGGGGAATGAGCTACAGAGATGGTTCTGGTTTCGGTAATAGTAGACATAATTGAACGGGGTCTTTTTACTTAAACAAGGCTGACATTTCCGCGTACGATTGGGTTATAGACCGTATCTCGCTCCACGGCCTGGAAGCCGGCATCCTCGATCAAGTCCACCAGCTCACTCCGAGACATCTTCACTTCATTGTTTGACTCAATCGAGTAGCTTTCCGAAAGCTCGCCGCCTTCGGTGATAGTGCCGTCGATGTCATTGGCGCCGTAATGCAAAGCAACCTGCGCCAGGCGTTTGCCCAGCATGACCCAGTAGGCTTTGATGTGATCGAAATTGTCGAGCAGCAGTCTCGAAACCGCCATCGTTTTCAATGAATCGACACCGGATGGACCAGGCAGATGCGAGAGTTGCGTCTTTTCTGGGTAGAAAGCCAGCGGAATCAGACATTGAAACCCACCGGACCGATCCTGCTGTTCGCGCAATCGAATTAAGTGGTCCACGCGATCCTCGACAGATTCAATATGCCCGTAAAGCATTGTCGCGTTCGTCTTCAGCCCTGCCGCGTGGAGCTTTCCCGACAATTCGAGCCAGCGTTCGGCATCACATTTATGAGCACATATCATCGAGCGAGTGGGCTCACGAAAGATTTCCGCGCCTCCCCCGGGGCAGGAATCCAGGCCGGCTTCAATCAGTTTTTCAATCACTTCTTCGTCGGGCATTTTGTAGAAATGCGCAAAGTGATCAAACTCAACCATCGTGAAAGCTTTTAAATGAAGTTGAGGATAGTGTTGTTTCAGCGCTGCGAGCAGATCCGTGAAATAGCTGAACGGGAGCTTTGTGTTGAGTCCACCCGTGATGTGCAGTTCAGTGGCACCCTCTTTTACTGCTTCCCCTGCAATCCGAAGGCTGTCGTCAATGTTATGTGTGTAGGCGTCAGGCTGTCGCGGCGTGCGGTAGAAACCGCAAAACTTACAATCGGCATAGCAAACGTTTGTAGGATTGAGATGGCGGTTCACGTTGAAATAGGTCGTTCGTCCGTGCTTCTTTCGCCGCACGCTGTCCGCGAGCTTTCCCAGCGCCGGTAAATCGTCAGTCGCAAACAGTGCAACACCCTCTTCAAACGACAGCCGTTCGCCGGCTTCAACCTTTGAAGCGACGTCGATTAGCTTTTGATCATGCGAGAAATTCATGGAAAGTTCCTTAAGACTGCAGCGCCCCCAAAGGTGATAAACAAAATCACACTCACAAAAGCATTGGTGGTAAAGAACGCCGCATTAAGTCGACTCAAATCATCCGCGCGAACCAGCCGGTGCTGATAAAGCAAAAGCAATCCGGTTGCGACTACTCCTGCCAACGCAAACACACCAAGGCCGGTAATCCAGTATAAAGCAAATAGGGCAGCAAACGCCCCTACGTGCAACAACCGGGCAATTAGAAGCGCGCGTGGAATTCCAACGTGTCGCGGGATTGAATGCAGGCCGGTTTGCACATCAAAGTCGTAGTCCTGACAGGCATAGAGCACGTCGAAGCCAGCGGTCCACAGCATTACGACAAGTGAAAGGAGTAGCGGGACAGGGCTATCGAGGGAGCCGCGAACAGCAATCCACGCTCCCGTCGGGGCAATTGAGAGACACCAACCGAGCACCAGGTGGGACAACAAAGTCCATCGCTTGGTGAACGAGTAAAGCAGCAGGCTGGCTAGCGCAACCGGCGCCAGAATGAGTGTCAACCGGTTGAGCATCGCCGCCGCAACGAAGAACAAAACCGCTGATACGATTGTGAACGCCCAAACGAAACCGACGGACAGAAGGCCCGCGGGTAACGCGCGAGTAGCGGTGCGCGCATTCAGAGCGTCGTATTCCCGATCGGCAATCCGGTTAAAGGCCATTGCCGTCGAACGGGCAGCGACCATCGCAAGAGTAATCCACAGTAACTGTTTCAACGTAGGCAATCCATCTGCTGCCAGCACCGCGCCCAGGAAAGCAAAAGGCAACGCAAAGAGCGTATGCTCAATTTTGATCATTTCAAGGGTGACGCGGACGTTTCGGAGGAAGGCTGGCATAGTCGGGACTAATCTTCGCTGGTGCTGACTAATTCCCCTGACTGTTCTTTCAGGCCTTGCCACTGCGTAGATTGCGAGTGTGGCACGCCGAGGTGGTCGAGAATACGGAAAACCAAATGATCCACGAGGGCCTCAATAGTCTCCGGTCGATGATAAAACCCTGGGCTCGCAGGAATAATGTGTGCGCCTGCGCGAGACAAACGAAGCATGTTCTCCAGATGTATTGCGTTGTATGGAGTTTCTCGCGGAACGATCACCAGCCTGCGACTCTCTTTCAACGTAACGTCAGCGGCCCTGTGAATGAGGTTTGTTCCGGCGCCTGAAGCGATCGCGCCCAGCGTACCCATTGAGCAGGGAACGATCACCATGCCTTCCTGAGGATGAGAGCCGGAGGAAGGCCTGGCAGCCATATTGTCCAGCCGATGAAGATGAATCAATCGAGACGCCGGCGGTAATCCGATCCATTGATTAATCGACTTGGCATCCGCGGTCCTGAGATCGACTCCTAGCTCCACGCGTGCAACCGTGGTGGCGGCTTCCGACATGACCAGGTTGATTCGTTCAACAACCCCGCTGGCGGCCATGTGTACGAGCGTTCGCTCAGCATAGATCGAACCGGAGGCGCCCGTGATTGCTACTGTGAATTCCATAGAGTTTTCGCGGTTGATCTTACTTTGGGCCTAAACCGATCGCAAGCGGCTGCCGAGCGCGATGTAGCGAACATTACAGAACGGAGCGCTACCGCGCTCGGTTCTGTAAAAAAAACACCGGGGGCTCACGGAACTGATATCCGAAAACCCCCGGCTGGAAGCTGAGCCTTTTGTAAGGTCAGAAGAACAATGAATAGAGCAGGCGATTCGGCGAACCCGACCCTGCATTCGTAACCACGCCGGTAGTCGCATTGTTGACGATGGCGTTTCGAATCGTCGTAGACGAGGCGGATGGATTGGCCTGTTTATACAGCGCCGCAACGCCCGCAACATGAGGCGAGGCCATCGACGTTCCACTCAATGTGGCGGTCGCCGTGTTTGACGTATACCACGCCGAAGGGATTGACGATCCCGGGGCGAAGATGTCGAGACAGGTGCCAATGTTTGAGAACGATGATCGCGCGTCTGTGCTGGTTGTTGAGCCGGTGGTGATGGCGTTGACGGCACGGGCCGGTGAAACGTTGCATGCGTTTGCGCCGTTATTATTACCGGCAGCGACCGCTATGGTGACGTTTGCATTGTGAAGGTTGTTGACGGCCGTATCGAGCGCAGTAGAAATCCCGCCCCCGAGACTCATATTAGCGACCGCGGGCGCGATGTGATTTTGCCTGACCCAGTCAACTCCGGCGATAACGCCTGAAGTGGAACCTGATCCTGCGCAGTCAAGCACTCGAACGCCACGAAGTAGCGCGCTTTTAGCCACGCCATAGGTTGTTCCGCCGACTGTGCCCGCGACGTGGGTACCGTGGCCGTTGCAGTCCGCACCGCTACCGCCAAATGCGTCAAAGACGTTTGAGGCACGAGTACCAAACTGCGTATGAGTCGTGCGAATCCCAGTGTCAATGACGTAGACGCGAACGCCCGAGCCGGTCCAGTTGTAGACATACGTTCCGTTCAAGGGCCGGTTGCGCTGGTCGATGCGGTCAAGTCCCCAGGGGGCATTGGTCTGCGTCGCATCCGCCGTAACCACTCCGTCCTCTTCCACAAGCTTAACTCTAAAATCCAGGCTCAGAGCTTCGGCGTCAGCTTCAGACATCTCAACTGCAAAGCCGTTGATCGCGTGTTTGTAAACGCGTTTGACCTTGCCTTTGTGGCGTGAAGCAAGGTCCTCCGCCACATACGCGGAGATCGAGTAGTCTCCTTTTTCTCCGACGACCGAATCGTCGAGCATCACGATGTAGTTGTTTTCTATCTTGTTTGCTTTCTTACGTACTTTTCCCTTTTCGCCTTCGCTTCGTGTCGGAATCGAAGCAAAGAACATCAAGCAGAAAAGTCCGACGGTAAGGAATACAGCAGTTTTCTTCATCTTTTCTCCTTTGGCTGGTAGTAAGGGTTAGGTGGGGGGTAGGTGCCCGCCCGCATCGGCCAAACGGGTTGTGCGGGAAGATAAGGCCGCCCTGATAATTATGAATACGCCGCGGCTCAATCAAGCGGGCAATCGCATGCGGCGCAAGACGCGCAAATTTAAGAACAGTTATGGTGGACATACCAAACTGACCAAAGTGAGGCGATCTGGGCGTTGCAATTAGGAGCGAAGAAAACGTTCGTGAATACGAATGCCGGGCTGGGAGAGAGCAAGTATAGCACCGCAATTTTTTCACGCAAGAGTTTTGGTGCTCTAGAGGGTGTCGGGTGTCGGGTGTCGGGTGTCAGTAAGAGCTTAAAGCAGAGCAGTCGGATCGGTTTTCGCTACCCCGGTAGCCGACGTCTATATACGACACCGCGACACCCGACGCTCGACGCTCGACACCCGACACCCGACCCCTTCTGGGCTCCGCGTTCGGTTCTGTAAAAGCGAGGTGCTAGAATGCGCGCCTAAATTCAACCCTGGAACAGTATTCAGCGAATGGACTTAAAGGCGTTAGAACGCTTGTTGGAAGCCTACCGGACTGGAGAACTGGACAAATCCGAGGCTGCCAAG
>JBGTCM010000362.1:0-5791 GCA_041748795.1 Pyrinomonadaceae bacterium | reverse complement strand
CCCAGGGCGCGAATCATCTCGCGCGGCATCTTGTCGTCGCCGATATTGAAATGAAGCAGGCTGCGCTCAGTTTGCGCGCCCCAATACTTGTCCGCCGCGACGCTAATCTCGCCCATCGAATCGGTCTCAAGGCGCGGCGCTATCTTCGTTTCCTGTTCGCTTGCTTCAGATGACATTGTTGGTTTCCTGGGGTTGCTGGAGATTATTACCACCTGCGTAAGCGAGTGGGCCGGAGAGTTGATATGTGAGCTTCGGAGTCTGCTTAAGCTTGCGGTTCTGCATGGGGCCTCAACGTCGTCAATTCTACATCACGATACCTCCTGACTAAACCGCACACGACACGTTGTAGGGGCGTCCCCTCCGTGGGCGCCCCTTCGTGATTGGGGTCCTGTTGCGGATCCGGGGCCCCCACGGAGTGACGCCCCTACAATCTCATCTACGTAACCAATTTGTGAGCCGGGAAACTTGCTATCGACAGATTCTTGGGTTATAGACGTTGGTGCAAGCAACACCACAAATACCCCCGAATTTAAGGCAAACACGAGCCAGGTGGGACTGTCATTCCCCGTCACGAACACTGTGCCTGACAATCGTTCAAGCCGCGCACTGATTCTCGTAGTCGAGCGCAACCCTGCCGTGCAACAGCTCGAGCGCTACTTTCTCGAGCACGCCGGCTATGAGGTTGAGTTCGTCAACGATGGTCTGGTGGCCCTTTCGCGTGCGCAGGAATTGCGGCCGAGGATCGTCGTTGCCGAAATCCTGGTACCGAAACTCGATGGGCTGAGCCTTTGCCGGGCTATCAAAACCAATCCCGACACCAAAGAGATTCTGGTCATGATTTTTAGTCACCTGCAAGCGCAAGATCGGGCCACCGAAGCCGGCGCCGATGCTTTCCTGATTAAACCACTCGATGAGCAGTTGCTGATCGGGACGCTGGAGAGCCTGTTAGCTTTGCGACAGTCGTCAGGAGGAACTAAATGACCCCTGACAAAATACCGACAGGATGTCCGGGACTCGACGAAGTATTGGAAGGCGGAATCCCTTCGAACACTATCAACGTCATAATGGGGGCGCCAGGCACAGGCAAGACCATTCTGGCAGAGCAGTTTGCCTTCAGTAACGCCACCCCTGAAGCACCAGCACTCTACCTGACTACACTCTCAGAACCGCTGGAAAAGTTTATTGTCCACGGGCAGAGGCATAGTTTCTTCGATGTAGCGAAGGTAGGCGAGTCAGTCTTCTATGAGGATTTGGGAATCATGTTGCGAGACTCCGGCGTAGAGAAGTTGCCCGAGCTTGTTACTCAGCTGCTGATTGAGCGGCGCCCAAAATTTGTTTTTATCGACTCATTCAAAGCAATCAATGAGTTGATGGATTCGCCCGAACGGAAGCGCACCGTCGTTTATGACGTGGCGGGCGTACTGTCGGCTTACCAATGCACAAGTTTTTTGGTGGGCGAATACGCGCACGAGATGATGACCGAGTTGCCGGAGTTTGCGATAGCGGACGGGGTGATTCAGTTAATGAAGTATACGACCAATGTGAGAGAGCAACGCTTCCTGAGAGTTGAAAAGCTTCGAGGATCGGGTTCCATTCCTGGGATGCACGCATTCTCGCTCAACGTCGACGGTATAACGGTGTTTCCCCGCTTGTTGACGCCCACAGTCTCGCCTGATTATTCAGCCCGGGTAGAACGCGTCAAAACGGGAATTTCCGACCTGGATGAAATGGTAGCCGGAGGTTTCTGGCGCGGAAGCACTACGTTGATCGCTGGGCCAACCGGTGCAGGCAAAACAATTATCGGGCTTCATTTTGTGACCGAAGGCGTGGCCAGAGGCGAGGAAAGTCTCTACGTTGGCTTCCAGGAAAACCCAACCCAGCTTACGCGGATAATGCGAAACTTCGGTTGGATCGGAGAGAACGCGGCGGACAATGGCGAATTCGAGTTGATGTATTCATCTCCCGTTGAGGTACAGCTCGACACCGTTGCCCACCAGATTTTTCAACGTGTTCGCGAACGGCGGGTCAAACGTGTGGTAATCGATGCTTTGGGCGACCTCGAGCGAGGAAGCTACGACGCCGAGCGGTTCGCGGATTTTATTTATGCGCTGACGCAATGGTTTGCCAAGGAAAACGTCACCTGCCTCATGACTTACGAGATGAACAATTTGTTTGATGTAAAAGGGATTAGTAATAACGACGTTTCAAATCTTAGCGACAACATCGTGTTGCTCAGGTTTAAGCCAGGACCTGATATGCAGCGCTCGATACAGATAGTGAAAACGCGCGGCAGCGCTCATGACAGCCGCGAACATCAACTTGAAATAACCAGCAAGGGTATTCTCATCAAGAAAGTGAAGTAGTCATGCGTTATGTCCGAGCCGGGGTTCGTAGATAAAGGACCGTCCCGCCGATTAGCTGAGATCAATCGGGCCATCACCACCTCTCTCAACTTCGACGAAGTTCTCGATCTGATCGTTGAAAACGGAGCTCAACTGGTCGATGCCAAAGTGTGTCTGCTGTTGCTGATGGATCGCGAAGAGAAGTTGCGCATCCGCGCCGCGAGGGGCGTCGACCCGGCTGTGGTCGAAGAATTCTCAGGGCGGATGGAGGAGGATGTACTCAATCAATTACAGCGAGCGCTGACCATCGGTGCGGACGAACATCTGGTGTCGGTGCCGGTAATCGACAAGCAGTCGCTCAATGGTTTGTTAGTGATAGTGCGTGAGCAGCCGATCAGTGCTGATGAGCGTTGGCAACTGTCTGCCCTTGCCGATCAGGCGGCCATCGCCCTTGGCAACGCGCGTTTGTATGAAATGGAACTGGCGGAAGCGATGCGCGCGCGCGACGTTTCGGTGACCGCCCAACAGCGGTTGGCCGCCATCATCGAGTCGTCAGACGACGCGATAGTCAGCAAAGATCTCAATGGCATCGTCACCAGCTGGAACAACGGGGCCCAGCGACTCTTTGGCTATGAAGAGGCGGAAGTCGTCGGCAAATCGATAACTATTTTGATTCCTGATGAGCGGCAGGATGAAGAGTCGCTAATTCTGGGACGGGTGCGCCGAGGCGAGCGCATTGAGCATTTTGAAACCGTGAGGCGACACAAAGACGGCCATTTCATGGACATTTCATTGGTGATTTCACCAATCAAGGACCAGAGTGGCAAGGTTGTGGGAGCGTCTAAAATTGCGCGCGACATTACGGAAAGGAAGCAGGCTTACGAGCAGTTGCGTCGCGCACTCGAGTTTGATGAGACCGTAATGTTGAGCATGGGCGAAGGTCTCTTCACGGTGGATAGCGAAGGCCGAGTCACTTTCATGAACCCGGCGGCTCAGCGATTGTTTGGTTGGACGCTCGAGGAAATGCTCGGACGCAGGATGCATGACGTTACACACCATTTGCGGCCTGACGGCACGCCCTTTCCGGCTAGTGAATGTGAGGGACTGGCGGTGTTGCGCGGAGGCACGATGCTTAGCGAGTTTGAAGATGTCTTCATTCGTCGAGATGGGACCTTCTTCGACGTGGTCTACAGTTCTTCACCACTGCGCGGCGACGGAAAAATCATCGGTCTGGTGGTTGTCTTTCGCGACATATCCGATCGTAAGCAGGCCGAAGAAGAACGCGCGCGACTGCTCGAGGCCGAGACGGAAGCGCGTGCTGAAGCCGAAAAAGCCAACCGGCTCAAAGATGAATTCCTGGCGACCTTGTCTCACGAATTGAGAAATCCTTTAAACGTAGTCATCGGTTATGCGGAGATACTGCGTCGCAGCGAAGAGTTTCAGCAAAACACATTTGTCATGAAAGCTGCGGAGACCATTCGGCGCAATGCGCTGGCCCAGGCCCAGTTGGTTTCCGACTTGCTGGATCTGTCGCGTCTTCAAATGGGAAGGCTTTCTTTGAATCGCCAGCCGGTTTCTTTCTCGACGATCATTTCAGACGCGATCGAAACCGTGCGCACCGAAGCAACTGCCAAGCGAATTTCACTGGACGTCACTCTTGATAAGGAGGTCCTGGTTGTCGAAGGCGATCCTATTAGATTGGGCCAGATAGCCTGGAACCTTCTGAACAACGCGATAAAGTTTACGCCGGCCGAGGGCAAAGTGCGGATCATCCTCAGTGGGGAAGGCGATTACAGTGTGCTGGCGGTCGAGGATTCGGGTCAGGGGATCTCTTTGGACTTTCTTCCACACGTGTTTGAGATCTTTCGCCAGGCTGATGCCAGCATCGTGCGCAGACAGGGCGGCATGGGAATTGGGCTTGCCCTAGTCAAGCAGTTGGCAGAACTGCATGGCGGCGATGTGAGAGCCGAGTCGGAGGGCGCCGGAAAGGGTGCACGTTTTACCGTGAAGATTCCACTCTACACGCCGGGAGTGTCTGCGCTGCCGGTGGAAAAGACCGGCGCGACCGGAGCGTTGAACAGTAAATTCATACTGGTGGTGGACGATTCACCGGAAACGACAGAGATGCTCGGAAAACTGCTGGAGCTGGAAGGCGCGTTTGTCGACATAGCGACGAGCGGCAAGGAAGCACTGGAGATTTCGCGACAGAAACGCTTTGACCTGGTGGTGTCAGACATCTCGATGCCCGATATGGATGGATATCAACTGCTGCGCAGCCTCCGCGAAATACCCGACATGGCCAACGTCCCGGTGGTCGCATTGACGGGCTACGGCCGTACCAACGACATCGACCGCGCCCGCGATGAAGGCTTCGCCGAACACCTCACCAAACCGCTGGATCTGGATAAGCTGTTGCTGATTGTGAAGCGTCTGACGGATTAGGTTGACGGTCCTTGTAAAGCAAACTGTTAGTTTGCTGGCGTTACCCTTCGAAGCACGTTAACTTCATCGGCCCGCCACGCCTTCGCTCCGTAGGAGCCCAATGTTTATAGACTACCTGCCATCAAAAGCCTCGATCCGTAGGAACGAAATGTAAATCACGTCCCGCTCCTACGGAGCTCCGATACCTGGACGAGTGCGACTTCTATAAACATTTCGTCCCTATCGGACGGAAGCCGTATTGTCCAGCATACGCTTCATAACAAAAATCTTTATTACTCGCTTTCTATCGGCGCTCCGGAATCTTTCCAGGCTTTCCAACCACCAGCCATTGAAAACACGTTTGTATAACCCATTTGCTGGAGTACGTCCGCGGCGAGGGCCGAGCGGAAGCCACCACCGCAATAAAGAATCACTTCAGTTGATTTGTCGGGCACCTTTTCTTCAATGTCGCGTTCGATGATTCCTTTGCCGAGATGTTCCGCCCCGGTGGCGTGAGAGGCTTGCCATTCGTTGTCCTCACGGACGTCGAATAGTTTGGCGTCAGGGTTAGCGTTTAGACGTTGTTGCGTTTCTTCGACCGTGACTTCGCGAATGCGCGTCTTGGCGTCGTTGACAAGTTTTAGAAAGCCTTCGGAGTGTTTCATTGATTGATGCCTCAAAGTCTCAAGATCGGTATGTGTGCCCAGTCTCGCGGAGCGATCTCATTAACACCGTGGCTTCAGCCCGGTGGTTGAAGATCCGGTAAAAAGTCCGTAACCGTTTTTAACGGTTTATCCAGCCATCCCAACAAACCGTTCAAACGGTTTTCCAAATCTAATCGTGTCACTTATCACCGGGCTAAAGCCGCGGTGTTAATGAGATCGCTCCGCGAGACTCCTGTGTTCGTCGCCATACCACCCACCCGCTAACGCGAGGTGGTACTGACCTCATAGCCACGGGGGGACATTACAGAACCGAGCGCGGTAGCGCCGGATGCAGGAAGCTACTTTCGTTAGAAGTGATTTTCC
>JBGTCM010000361.1:0-4808 GCA_041748795.1 Pyrinomonadaceae bacterium | reverse complement strand
GGCCTGCTGACTAAGAGCGCAACTATGCTTTCATTGCTGGTTCTTTCTGTTTTCCTGACGGGATGTCCAAAGAGCGAAAAGCCTGAACAACCGCGGGCCGGTGTAACCCATAGTTCTCCAACTCCGGCCAATCCGACCGTCGTGCCCGCCGCCGTTGCCTTTAATGGCGAGCGCGCGATGGACCATGCACAGAAGCAAGTGGAGATAGGACCTCGGCCTCCAGGCACACCAGCGGCGGCAAAGACGCGCCAGTACATCGTCGACACTTTGAAGGGTTTTGGTCTCGCGGTAACTACGGATGAATTCACAACATCAACCCCGGTCGGATCGAGGAAGATGGCTAACATCACTGCAGAGCTGGCCGGCGAGTCGAAGGACGTAATCATTATCGCCAGCCACTACGACACGAAACTCTACAAAGACATGCACTTTGTAGGAGCCAACGATCCTGCAGCGTCCGTCGCTGCGGTTATGGAGATTGGGAGAGTGTTGGGCGCGAGCCAGCAGAAACCCGCGTTTACCTATTGGCTAATTTTCTTCGATGGTGAGGAAAGCTTCTGCGAAGGATGGGACGATTGTGGTAAGCCCGGCTCGCCGGACAACACCTATGGCAGCCGTCGATATGTTGCGCAGCTCAAGAAGAACAAAGAGCTGTCACGCGTTCGAGGCATGATCTTGTTAGATATGATGGGTTATAAAAATCTGGAGCTGGGCCGCGACACTTTAAGCACGCGCTGGTTGCAGGACATCATCTGGCAAACGGGTCGCGAGTTGGGCCATGGAAAGATTTTTGTAGACCGTCCGGAAGGTGTCGGCGGCGACGACCATGAACCGTTTCTTCGCGCAGGGGTTGATGCAGTAGACATTATTCAGCTCAATGGTTACCCGTATTGGCACACACCCCAGGATACGCTCGACAAGATCTCTGCTGACAGTCTGAAGACCGTGGGTGACGCTGTTATTAACAGCCTTCCTCGTATAGAAAAATATCTTCAGAATAAAGCGCGCAAATGAGTGATGAGTCCTGAGTCCTGAGTGCTGAGTGATGAGTGCTGAGTGATGAGTGATGAGTGATGAGTGATGTGTGATGTGATGTGTGATGTGTGATGAGTCAACGATGTCTAAGCTGACACCCGACACCTTATACCCGACGACACCTGATACCCGATACCCAACAGAATGGTTGCTGAAAACAAACGCATCGCCGTGGTTCCAGGAGACGGAATCGGTCCTGAAGTCATTGCCCAGGCGATTCGCGCCCTCGAATGTGTAAAAGGAACGGATGACGTTACGCTTGAACTGGTCAATTTTGACTGGGGCGCGGATAAGTTTCTCCGCGAAGGCGTAACGCTTCCCAGCGGTGCGCTCGAAAATCTAACTGACGAGTTTGATGCGATTCTCGCCGGCGCCTTCGGTGATCCCCGCGTTCCTTCCAACCAGCATGCCGAGGACATCTTGCTCGGTATGCGACGCGGTCTCGATCTCTTTATCAACCTGAGACCGGTTAAGTTGCTCGATCCGCGGCTGACGCCTTTGAAAAATCCCGGGAAGATCGACTTTGTAGTCTTCCGCGAAAACACGGAAGGGGCCTACTGCGGCGCCGGCGGCTTTTTAAAGAAGGGAACTGGGGATGAAATCGCGACGCAGGAAGAACTGAACACACGGCGTGGAGTTGAGAGGATCGTTCTGGCGGCTTTCGAATATGCGCGCGCGAATGGGCGGAGGAAAGTAACTATGGCCGACAAGTCGAATGTCCAACGCTTTGGCGGCGACTTGTGGCAGCGTGTTTTCAAGGAAGTGGCGGCGGACTATCCGGAAATTGAAGCGAATCATCAGTACGTCGACGCGATGGCCATGTTTATGGTCCTGGATCCCGGGCAATACGACGTCATAGTGAGTAACAATCTTTTCGGCGACATCCTCACCGACCTTGGCGCCGCGATTCAGGGTGGGCTGGGTTTGGCTGCTTCCGGCAACATTCATCCCGGGCGAGTTTCGTTGTTTGAGCCGGTCCACGGTAGTGCACCCGCACTTGCCGGGAAGGGAATTGCGAATCCGGTTGGCGCTATTCTGACATCAGCCATGATGTTAGAATATCTCGGAAATAAACCAGCAAGCGAAGCGATTGAGAAAGCCGTGAGCGAAGCGATCGCTCATGACGAGACGACTCCCGATCTCGGTGGAAGTTTATCAACCGAAGAAGTAGGGACCGCGATCTGCCGCAGATTAACCGGCACATGATTTCAATTACCGACAGGCAAAAGAGAGTGGCCGCGAGAGCCGGTCTTTTGGTCGCGGGCGCACTCATGTTGGCGGCGATGTGGAAGTTTGCCGGCGCCGGTGCGGCGATCTTTCTGTGTCTCTTTGGCGCTGGGATGTTGATTCTTTTGGCTATCAAGCGCGCAGGGAAACGAAAGACGGAAACGATTTTCGCTTTCTATGTAACTGCGGACGAGATACTAGGCGCGAACGGCAGCAGCCGTTATCGTTTCGAAATTGCCGAAGCAATCAAGACTGGCGAAGCCGTGGTCCATATGCTTCCGGATCCGCCACCGCTCAGCTCATTTGCGCTGGGAGCTTTGTATCACTCCATCGCGGATCACAACGGCGCGATTGGCCATCTCGCACTTGCCGCCGAAGAAGAGTTGCTGAAAGAGAGCCCGCATGTTTCACCTTCGCGGCAGTTGCGGCGTTATGTAAAAAGACTCCGCCAGATTGAACGCCGCCCGGAGCGGTGGCCAAAAATAAGCGCGGCGATTAGAAATCTGGAAGCGGTGCGCCGCGATCGAGCAGCGCACTTACTGGCGGAAAACCAGGTCCAATTAAAGAGACTGGTAGAGGTATTCGATACCAAAAGGTCAGACGACTCAGCCCAGGCCTCATTGACTCGAACGCCTACAACAAACTTTGCCGGGCGATCGTTCAAATCGATAACACCCCCGCCTCCGATATCCGAAGTGCTTAATGACGTCTACCAGGAAGAAAAGCCTTCCTGATTGCTAACCTCGAAAGTCCAACCTTTGCTGCAAACGCTGACAGCCGAAATTATTGCCATTGGTTCCGAGCTCCTTGCTCCCGACCGCACTGACACCAACAGTCTCTGGCTTACCGAAAAACTGAATAGCGTCGGCATTGAAGTCAAGCTGAAAACAATCGTCGGCGATGACGACGCGCGTCTCGAGGAAGCCATAAAGGATGCAACGCGCCGTTCGAAAGTAGTGATCACGACCGGCGGTCTTGGACCAACGGAAGATGATGTCACTCGAAAAGTTACGGCCAGAGCGCTGGGACGAAGGTTGTCTTTGGATGAAAAGATTCTCGAGGACTTGCGGAAGAAGTTCTTGAGCTTCGGTTATGTAATGCCCGAGCGAAATTCGCGCCAGGCAATGGTGATTGAGGGCGGCGAGGTGATTCCAAACCCCAATGGGAGCGCGCCTGGCATCTTCATCGAGCACGAAGGTGTGGCAATCATTCTGTTGCCTGGACCACCACGTGAGATGAAACCGATGTTTGAGAATCACGTGCTGCCAAGACTGGGTGACCGGGCCGGTTCGATCAAGGTCGTCCGTCGGATGCTGCGTGTTGCAGGCTTGGGCGAGTCGGCGGTAGACGAGAAGATCGCACCGATTTACACGCAGTACGAAAATCCCGAGACCACCATCCTTTTCAACCAAAGCGAAATTGAAATACATCTAACCGCGCGTGGTCGAACGCACGATGATGCAAATGCCTTACTCGACAGTTTATCGGCGCAGCTTGAAGAGCGCCTCGGCGATGCGGTGTTCTCATTCGCCGGCGAGAAGATGGAAGAAGTTGTCGGGCTGAAGCTGACTGTCGGTGGTTACACTTTGTCGGTGGCTGAAAGTTGTACTGGGGGACTAATCGCGCAGAGACTAACGGAAGTTCCCGGCTCGTCGAAGTACTTCATCGAAGGCGCGGTGACCTACTCGAACGAAGCTAAAACGCGTACGCTGGGCGTTGAGCCGGCATTGATTCTCGAACACGGCGCAGTTAGCGCGCCAGTGGCTGAAGCGATGGCTCAAGGAATTCGCAAGAGTGTGAAAACGGATTTCGGATTAGCGGTCACGGGTATCGCCGGGCCGGGCGGGGGAAGTGAAGAAAAACCAGTGGGCCTGGTTTACATCGCGCTGTCGGATGAGATTCAAACGACGCATCGCAAACTGCAGATTCCCGGAGATAGACAGTTGGTTCGCTGGCGCGCGTCACAGGCTGCGTTAGACCTGTTGAGAAGAAGGCTGATCTGATCAGCCGCTTGCATCTATGTAAATGTTTGCGGCGTCTCCGCTGGAAAGTTTCGGGTTGCTGCCAGTTCCCAGTTTGACTCAACCTCAGAAGCGTCAATTCCCATTCCGACCTTCGCTGAGATGCCGATCGACAACTGCTATCAAATTCCTCATATCCTCGCCTGTTCTCATCTGAGAATCCGCAAGACGTTAAACCTCTCGTCTGTTTTGATCTGTGAATCTACAAGCAGATTAATCTTCTCATCTGTCTGCGTCTGAGAATCTGCAAGCGCGTTAAGGTTCTCATCTGTTTTGATCTGGGCGTCAATTAGGGCATTGAACTTAACGTCTACATCTTTGAAGCCTGCGAGCGTTACAGTCGCCAGTCGAGCCACGATTTCTCCGGTCTGAACTACAACTTCTTCAGTCCGTGATTGGGCTTCGCGCAACTGCTGTATATCAACGGTAAACTGAGCCTGATGTTCGACCAGGAATTCCATCCTCTTCTCGAATTCTTCATTGCTCATAATCAGTGATCCTCTGGGACGACGTCTCCGTTCGGCG
>JBGTCM010000360.1:0-3582 GCA_041748795.1 Pyrinomonadaceae bacterium | reverse complement strand
TGCAGGCGGCCAGAATTTTACGTCCGGCTTCTGAATTGTTGGTAAAACAATAGGCCGCGTAGTCACCACTCTCCATGCCGAAATACAGAATCACCGACTCGGTTTTTCCGACCTGCAGTTTGCCCTGAACCTCAGTCGCTTCGGGTTGATCCGCTGGAGTGTTTGAACCGTCGCCGGCTTGCGTCAAAACCTCGACTAGTTTGACTTGTTCGCCATCGCCTCGATAGTGCACATCATAGATTTTCCAGTTCTTGTCTTTGCCGAGTTTGAACTGGTACGAAATCATTCGTTCTTTGCCGGAATCTTTGAAAGTGACTTGAACTACCGCTTCATCGTCAGGCCCGTACTTGCTGTCGCCGCCCCAGCCGGTTTCCATGATGTTGAAGTCCGTAATTTGCGGGTCCTGCGAGCCGTAAAGCGGGTCGAAGCTAATCGCACCGACTTCGCCCTTAGAGTCAACGGCGTCCTTCCAAATCAAGTCCGCAAGATACCTGGTGAAGGTCTTGTCCAGGAAAACGCGGCTTTTCGTTTGGAAAAACGGACTGCGTCCAGCTTTATGCGCCGCATATAAATTCTTCACAACTATGTTAGGTGCGATTGTCTTTGGCTGAGCTAAAACAGCTGAGCTCGTTGTCAAAAAGAGTGTTACCAGCAGAACGATCTTGATCTTCATTTTCTATTCCTTGTTAGTTTTCTGGATTTCCGATGTCCGACACACTTCAGTTTGTGGCGTGTTTCCGGGGCAGTAGCCCGACCGTTAGGAAGGGCGCGAGTGACGCCCTAAGAAACGCCCTCCCTAACGGTCGGGCTACTGCCCCGAGTCGAAGCCCTGTTACTCGATTATGGCTTTCGGTGCTTTGTATCGCTTGTCCCAGTCGAGATAGCAGACGTCGTGGCAGTTCATCATGTACGTCACCACCCGCCATTTGCCATTGACCTTCTTCAGCAGCGCGAAAAGATTGTCCTCAAAATCACCGCTATCAATGAATGTCTGATACCTGGTGAGTTTCCAATTTGGCGCGCCGCCTTTTGCGTTTTTTGCCTGGGCAGATACAAAAGCCCAGTTGCCCTGCACCTTTAATTTGTCCGTTGAGAAAGTGATGTTTTGTTTTAGAGCTCTGGATACCGGCACGCTTAGGGCTTTTAGGATTGCCACCCTCTCGGGATGATTTTCAGCCGGTGCCTCAATGGTCTGAGCGGATACGGCAGTGCAGCTGAAAGCAAAGATAAGCAACAGAAAGCAAACGTTTCTTTTCAACATTAATTATTTCCCCCTTACTCGATGTGATATTGCAACCATCTCCGGCTGCCGCTGAAATAGAGCAAACGAAGACGCAAACTGATTACAGAACCGAGCGCGGTAGCGCGGGATCCTTGAAGCTACTCAACACTGAATAACTTAGCCATTTGTTACTGAGACCTGTAGCATCTCGCGCTCCCGCGCCGGGTTCTGTATAGCTGAAAAGATCCTGTTGGTTTTTCTGGGATCAGGAGATAGGTGCAAAGCACTCTATCTAAGTCGAAGCTGTTGCCATGAAGAACCGTCTGCATATCTTACGCTACGTATCACAATTTGCTCCGAATACTGGTCCCCCGATTTCTTGCCAGCGCTCGTTGCATCGACAGTGCCGGTTGGGGAAGTGGTCGAGCGCATGACCACATTCGTTGTTCTGCCGGGGCTAATGCTTACTTTACTCACAAACTGCCGGCGACCCACCTCTCGTTCCGCGCCTGGCTCAAAGAAGATGTATTCCCAGGTGAGAGTTCTAATCTTTTTCTCGCCGGTGTTCGTGACCTTCACTTCGTAGATGTATCTAAAAAAAAGCCCGCGGGCTCGCCTTTGCGGTACGCGTACGCTCACGGGTGGTAAGGTCGGCAACCCCTGCCGAATTCTGCTTTCGTTTTCTTTGTCGGCCGCTTTCTGCGCAATCATTTCTTGTTCACGCCGTTTATTGGGCTCGAAAGGGTCTCTCTCGAGCGCTGGGTTGCGCACCTCCATACGCCACTTCTTTTGCACAACTTTCAAACCAGGTCCATCAAGCGGATTGGAGACAGCTTGGGTTGAAGCGCAACTACCAAGGCAAAACAGCAAGAATATCGAGCATGAAACTTTCATAGCAAATCCTCACCGAAAGTGAATGATAGAAATTCATTCACAAATTGTTTTATTCAGCGTGGCGACCGTACTTAGCATTTGTTGAAGGAGATGATAACTATGACCGTAAGCACGCCCAACACGAATCCGATCATGGCAAATCTGGCGTTTGGGCTTACGGTCTTGTTTTCGTTGTTTTCCATTTGCTTCCGCTCGGCTTTATTGGTTCTATCAGTGGCCGCCCCTTCGCTCCCAAGATTTGACGTGTTTTTGAGAGGCGCCTTAAGCCGCACGTGGCGCGCCCACGGAGGGACGCCCCTACAGTTTCGCCCGATTCGCAAGCGTCACGCATCAACTCGCCAGATTTCATGCGCCTTTAGAATATCATCCGAGGTGAACGCGCCCGCCTCGATCTGAGAGGAGTACCGCTCAACCAAATACTGAAGAAACGCCGCCACAAATTCCCGCTGCTCCTTGCTGCAGGCGCTAACCAACCTGTTGTCAATTCCATCCTGAAGCAAATGAAAGAGCATCTGATCGATATACGTCTCGCGGGGCTTGTCCATCGTGTCCAGGGTTAGCCTGACGAGCGCAGGTATGTAATACCGGATCCCTTCGGCTGAAGAAAAACAGAGCGGATCCCAACCCGGGTTTCCCAGTTGAGCCAGGTCTATGGAATCCGCGTCAAACGCGAGCAGGGTTTGATCGTGTTCTGCGCATTCCGAGCAGTGCTTTGCATCAACGAAGTGTGCCGGCTTTTCCACATTGAATACTAGTTTGGCTTGCTGCTTCCAATCCATAACAGGTTTACAGGAGTGCCTCGCTGCACCAGGCCTTATGCATGGCCATTTGACTCGCAAACATTACAGAACCCAGCGCGGTAGCGCGGGATCCTTTGGGCTACTCAACATAGATGCCTTTGTAATGCTTGCCGCCTCCAGCATCCCGCGCTACCGCGCTGGGTTCCGTAGTCGCCGACGATTCATTTTGCCGCTGCTGTCCTGACACCATCCCGCAAGCTAATCTGGCCCATTCGAGAAAAGTTTATTGACTCGCCCAGAATTCTGACGGCTTCCTGGCCGGCGTGAAAGCCAGTCGAATTTTCGGCTTCGACGAAATCAAGATAGAACTGTGCTTTGCGTTGAAACTCGCGCGGCCGCTGTAACTCCGCATCCGACCGGCCTGCATCCCTGGCAGCTTTGATCTCGGCAATGAATTGGACCAGGGCGTCCATCGCCAGATTCCGCATGTGATACGTACGCGTCTGGATCGTTTCCGCGCGAGATTTCAGCTCTTCCTCCGACCATTTATGGCAGGTCTGACAGGCGTTGTTGATATTCAGTAGTGGGCTGCGAACGTGGTGATCACTAATCTTTAACGCGCCGTGACGAACATAAGGCATGTGACAATCAGCACACGCCACACCCGAGCGTGCATGTATTCCCTGGTTCCACATCTCAAACTCCGGATGCTGTGCCTTTAACATC
>JBGTCM010000359.1:0-14821 GCA_041748795.1 Pyrinomonadaceae bacterium | reverse complement strand
TGGGTTACGGGTATAACCTAACGCCAATGCGGTAACGGCCTTCGCGACTTGTAAGCCCACATATCTTAGCAATGTCGCACTTTGAGTTTCATCTCGTTATCTGCTTGTCGCAGACGAGCAAAGCTACTGGGTTCTGTAATTGATTACCTGAATCAAACTGTATCAGTACAAAAAGTCACGTTCCGAGGTTTTGTGTTTATCGTGTATTATCCCCCTCGAATTAATACAGGGCACGATGATTGCCGATATTCCGGTGTGCCCGATTTAACGTCATTAATTGGCTATAATAGAGTTAACAACGACGCAGCAAGATTGCGCCATCAGAAGGAAAACCAACGGTTTTGAAAACTCCTAAGGGACACCCCCTCTGCCCCGTAAGAGCCCAGCGACGTAGAAGTTTGGTGCTGGTTTTTCTTTTCGTCGTCTCCTTAATTCCCGCACCCCTTTTTCTCGAACGTCCGGCGCATGCCCAGAATCCTTCGACTGCTGCTGCCGCGGCCACGGCATCAGAGGTCTTTCGTCTTGAACGTGTGCAGGTGGACGGCGGCGCGGAGCTCATCACGATTCATGCAAAGTTAAGTGGACTGGGAACCCCCACAACCTCGTCAGTCCCATCAGCATCGCCAGGTTCTGAAGCCAACCCGTGGGTCCCAATGGTCACCGTTCTACGCGACACCCTCGGTGACGCGAATCCGGAAAATGATCGTCTTCGTTATGTCTGGCCACTGACATACACGCGTCCGACGATGCGCCAGCGTTTCCTGGGCGCCATACCTTTTCTTTACGCAAGGGTTGGTAACAAGAAACACGTCTCCGATAAAGCGCCACCTCCGGTTATGGATCTCGCCGCTCCGGATCGTGACGTCTGGAACAGAATTTTTTGGACGGCGCTTCAAAGTTTGCTCCTGGATCCCTACGGCACCCCCGTTAAAGCTTCGACGCGATCCTATCGTCAGAACGTGTCGGACTACCGTAAGTCGCACATCATTCGCGCCCTCTCGGTTTTGTCGTTATACCAGGCGATCGCAGAAGGTGGGCCAAATGGTCCAGCGCGGCCGGCCTTTACCGAATCCGAACTCGCGGAAATTCAAGCGCGTCTGCTGTTGACCGACAAAACATTCGGTGGATTGATCGACAGTCTGAACCTCGCGCGTTACAGCGATAAAAGCTCTACCAGCATTCTCGATGAACGCGGTCATAACTGGGACCTGCTCAGACAAAGGGCCGAAGCGGAATCGCTCTATTTCGAACCATTGCAAATGCCTGACGGGAGCACGACTCACGCCTTGCTTTGGGTGGCGCGCGAAGATCTTGCAAAGACTCCGCCTCGCGAATACGTCAAACGTTTTTTGAATATCGAATGTCCATGGACCGACAAGCGACTCAGGAGATGGCAAGGCCACGTTGAGACACGTTATCTGGACCCGGAGAATCGACCCGTCTCACCAGACCAGCCCGGGGCCCGAGCTGTCGACATGATTCCGCTGGCACTCTACGGACTTGATCACCCAAAGATTCCAATTTTGCTCGTTGATTTCCGCGATGGATTAAACCCCAAGAAGCGCGAGATGTCGCGACGCGCGCTGCAGGACGTTACGCGCAACATCCTCTCGCTTTCGCGATTTGGTGACGTGCCTTACTTTCTCAGCCGCACGGTTTTTGATTTTGTTACAGGGAGACGCGGGATGGACATTAACCAGCCCTCCCGTTTGCGGACATATTCTCAGTTGAAGTTGTTGCTGGCGTTAAATGAATCTCTCGATTCTGAGTTACGTGAAGAGATCGGAAATCGGGTCGAGAAGGTTTCTCTTAACCCACTCGAGAATGATCTCAACGCAGAAGCAAGGGTTGCCCGCGAACAGTACGCCGCACTTATCAAGTACGCGAAGTCGCCGAAGGGTTTGCCCGCGATGCTTAATCGTGACCGCCGCGCGGAGCTGGTGGCACAGAAGCATCAAAAAGTTGGACGTGCCCTTTTTCGTTTGGCCAACATTTTGAGCTTTGGGAAATATACGCATCGCGAGAAAGACAGTCCTGAGGTTGAGGCGCGGCTCGACATCTCGAGACGGCTCGGCTATCACACACGTTTCCTGCGACAGGTGGCCCAATCCAGCCCGCAGATCGACGTCGTTTGGAACCTGGATGACGTCAAACGTTCACTGCGGTTTATCGCGGAACATGGATCGGAGGCTGACTCCCGGGCGATCAGCGCTACGGCGAAAATCTTTGCTCGCACCGAGGACAATGAGACACGACGCACCTGTTTGGAGAGCCTTTCGCGTATCGACAATCCCAAAGCCAGGAAAGAATTGATTCGAATATCGCAGAACATTGATCTCGATCCGGCCTGGAAGCAGTTGATTACTTCCTACTTGCAGGATCCGAAACGCATGGAACCGCTCACAGCCTCCGATGCCACCACACGTGCTAACGGCTCTGCACAGCAGTAAAAATGATCGTTACCCGGGCCAGACTACATGCACGACCGTCTTCGATCAGGGCTCATCTGGTTTTCCTCCGCCTCATCACCGTGGTCTTAATATCGCTCGTTCCCTCGTTTTGTTTTGCTGAGACAAAACGAGTCGTAATCATTAGAGTCGATGGCCTTGCTTACGGTTTGCTCGACAGCTTTGCCAGTGAACGCGACCAGAATACAGGCAAGAGCCGTCTGCCATGGATTGATCATGTCTTCTATCAACGCGGCGCGCGGCTTTCCAATTTCTACACTCGCGGTATGAGTTTGTCGGCCCCGTCATGGTCCCTCCTCGACACAGGCCAGCATCTGCAGATCAAAGGCAACGTCGAGTTTGATCGTTACACTCTGCACACGTATGACTATCTCAACTTCATTCCGTTTTATCTAAAGAGCGCCGCCGGCCAACGCATTGACATGCCCGGGACAGAGGTCCTCGACTCGATCGGCCTTCCACTACTCTTTGACGCATTTGCACACGAGGATAGATACATAGGTTTCCAGCTGTACCAGCGTGGTATGCGCTTCACGACGCTCAGGGACGCGATGCAAACGCGTTTCATGAAACACCCCAGAGAGTTGTTGGATGAGTGGACGATGGGACTCGATATGCGCACGCCATTCTTCGATCAAATGGAGCGTGAACTGAAAACGAAACTGAATGACCCGAACAGCCGCTACCTTGATATCTACGTAACCGGGTTTGATCACGTGGCCCATCATGTCAACGACCGCAAGTCTCATTTCTCCGAGATGCTGATAATCGATTCGTTAATCGGGCGTATCTGGACGGCAATTCAAAAGGCTCCGAACGCGCAGGAAACAGCCCTAATCGTGATCTCAGATCACGGTTTCAACACGAGCGAAGGCGTCTATAGCCAGGGCTATAACCTCGTAAAGCTACTCGGCAGCCCGGCCGGCGGCGGACATCACGTCATCACGAAACGTCGCCTCATGCTGGACTATTCACTCAAGGGCATTAATTTTCTTGTCCCCCTGATCACCACCACCACCGACGATTCTTACTACCTGACCGGACAGAGTACCGCCTATCCCACTGCCCTGCTCGATTTCGACGGCAATGAGCGGGCGTCGATCCACCTGCGCGACAGCGACTTAAATTTGCTCCACATCCTTTTGCAGCAATTGCAGCGGAACAAGCAGTCCTTGCCGGTTCGAAAAGCGTTAGTCGATGCGTTTTTTAAGACCATAGACAACCGCCGGGCTGAATGGCAAAAGAATTTGGACGAACTCAACCAGGAGCTGGTGGTCTTACGACGCCAGATTGAAAAGCAGCGCCAACTTTGGGAGGGTGAGCCTAAAAAGTTTTCTCCTGAAGAAATTCGCCTGGGCCGCGACGATCAGAAAAAGCGCGTCTACGCTCAGATGGAGCGCTGGATGAGCCAGGAGAAGGATTACACCGAGTACACGCGCACGCTCACTAATCTACTGGGATTGAGGAAAGAGAGCCTCGCACCAGACAGACTAAAATTAGACAAACTAAAAATTGAAGACCTTATTGCGAAACAAACGATGGGTGAGCGCAACAGCGTGTACGAGCTGCAAAACTACATCGTCGGTCTGGCACCCGGAGGCCTGCAGGTGAAGCCGGATGGTTCACCGGACATGCTGAACAGCTTCAAGCGCGTCGACTACCTTGCTTTGCTCAACAACGTTGCCATGCGAAACAACGTCCAGCCGCAAGTGTCGAGAAAACCGATCGATATGATCGCTACACGCATGTCGTCCGATTTAGTAGCTCCCCTGCTCGGCGAGACCGGATTGAGGGCGGATGTGGTTTGGGTCTATGGCGGTCCTGAGAAACAGGCATTAATTCTCGCGCGCGAGAATGAGCGCGGTGTGCTTAGTCTTCGTTATCAGCCCATCCGAAACCTGAGGCAGGACTCCAATGGTCGCGTTCAGTTTGAAATGGTGAATTGGGGGCCGGGCTTTCCGCTTCAGATCTTCGAAGATTCTGAACTCGCCCTTCCAAACGGCGATCGACAGTCGTGGTTGAGCCAGTGGCACACGGACGTTGAGTGGCTTAGGGCCTTGCACAAAACTAAATACTCAAACGGACTGATCGGCTTTTATGAAGAGATTGCCCGTCACCCTTCGGAGAGTCTTTCGCTCGACGCTCCCGGCTTATCTGATGACGAGCGCCTCATGCGGCGGCTGGCCCGGCGGCAGCGCGAACTCATCGAGACCGACTTGTTGCTGATGGCCAACTACCATTGGAATTTCGATGTGCGAGGCTTTAACCCGGGTGGCAATCATGGTTCCTTCTTCCGAATTTCCACGCGGTCGACGTTCATGTTGGCCGGCGGTGACCGCACAGGGATTCCCCACGGAACTTTGATTGAAGAACCGTACGACAGTTTGAGCTTTGCGCCCACATTGCTGGCATTAACCGGAAATTTACGCGATGATAACTCTCCTGTTTCAACACTGTGGAATAAAGGGTTTCGGCGCTTTCCTGGACGTGTGGTTAGTGAGGTTTTGCCATATCAGAACCGGAAGCGGTAGCGACCATGGGCTAACCTTCGGCTCTTAGCGCCAAAGGCGCGAAATGTAACAGCCTGGGGCAACGCCCCAGGTATAGCATAGAAATTTCTTAGCGCTGAAGGCGCGACATAATGTTGGAGGAGACGCTGTTACTTTTGTTTTTAGAATGAGGATTCCGCATGTCGCGCCTTCAGCGCTTCCAAGCCTCGTTTACTTCTACCTGGGGCGTTGCCCCAGGCTATTGCATTTCGCGCCTTTGGCGCTGAGAGCCGGGGTCTTACGACTTGCGGTAACGGGGGCAGTTGCAACTCCTTGACGATTCCCGAAAATCCGTTGGTTGATATTCCGCCCGACGACGTTAGCGAGCTGGATGAGCTCGTCGATCAATCGGAGCAGGCGTCCACGGATAAAACGCGCCGTTCCTTCATCTGGCTGCAAGCGCTCGCCTTCCTGCTCGGATTAGGACTGCTAATCTACGTTATCAACCTCGTCGGCCTGCAGCCACTCTTCGACGCACTGCTACGTATTGGTTTCGGCTTCTTCGTAATAGTTGGGATCAGCGGCCTCCGTCACATGTTCCGGACCATCGCGATGTCTGCGGCAGTCCCTGCCGAGCATCGGCGCTTTACGTTTCTTCAGGCGTTTGCGGCGCGGCTCGGCGGCGAGGCAATTAGTTTTCTTACTTTTACCGGTCCACTGCTGGGCGAGGCCACCAAGGTTGCTCTCTTGCGGAAACGCGTGCCACTCACTTATGGCGTGCCCGCGCTGGTAGTCGATAACCTTCTCTACAATCTTTCCGTCGTCTTTTTTATTCTAAGTGGCGCGTGCGTAATGTTGTTTACGTACAGCCTGCCTTCTCCCGTTTACTTCGCATTAATTACCATCGCATCAGTGGCCGCGCTTGGCATCCTGGCGGCCGGCCTCGCAGCCCGACGTCGTATCATGCTGGTAACCTGGCTCCTGGACCAGATGGCCAGGCTGCGACTCAGTCCGAAAGTCATTCTCAAACGACGCCAACACATCAACCACATCGAATCGAAGGTTTACGATTTCTACAAACATCATCCCGGCGTTTTCTTCGGCATGATTGCGTGTAATCTGCTGGCCCACACGTCGAGCGTGGTCGAAGTTTACGTCACGCTGCGCATGCTTGGATTTACGCCGGGCGTAGCGCAAGCGTACATTATTGAGTCACTAACAAAGGTCATCAATTTTGTATTTGCCTTTGTGCCGGGTACCATCGGTGTATACGAAGGCGGAACTGAGGTGGTGCTTCAGGCGCTCGGTTTTGCGGCGGCGACGGGCGTCGCGCTGGCGCTGGTGCGTAAAGCCGCCACCATCTTTTGGACGTCTATCGGACTGTTGATACTGACATGGCGAACTTTGCCAAACGCCTGGGGAAGAGTTTTAGATCGAAGTCCGCGCTTGCGAACACTTATGGATAGCCTCGTACTTTCAAACATCAGTCACCGGCCGGCGCGGACTTTGGTCAGTGTCCTCGGGACGGCGGTGGGAGTCCTGCTAATCGTGTTTACCGTTGGTCTGGCCCATGGTGTCCTGCGGGAGCGCGGACGACGCGAAGCCAACATCGGCGCTGAGATCATGGTTCGTGCCGCGGGTTCGCTTGGTTTCGGTGGACCATCACCTTTTGCTTTACCGGTTTCAAGAGTGGCCGAGATCAACAGCATAGAAGGCGTTCGCGCGGCGACCGCCATCGGACAAGCTTTAGATCGCAGTGACTCCGGTTTCGGAACGCGTTTGATAGACGGGATCAACTTCGACGAGTATGTAAAGCTGACCAGCGTTACGATTCGCGAAGGCTCAAAGCTGACCGGTGGCGATCAGGCTATCGTCGATCCCATTTGGCAACAACAACGGAATGCAAAGGTCGGATCGACAGTCCAACTCTTCGAACGTCCGTTCACCATCGTCGGCGTTTATGAACCGCCTGGGGGTGGACGCATAAAGATTCCGCTCGAAACAATGCAGGACCAGGAAGGCTCAGAGGGCAAAGCTTCAGCGATTCTCGTCGCCGTTATTGATCCTTCGAAGCAGGAAGACGTCGCGGCGCGAATCAAGGAACGTTTCCCGGACGATCAGATTATTTTCACCAGGGACTTGCCCGAGATTTATGCTTCCGGCGTACCAGCGCTCAATGTATTCATCCAGGTGGTTGTGGGCGTCGCAGGGGCGATCAGCATGCTGGTAATTCTGCTGGCAATGTATACCACAGTCACCGAACGCACTCGCCAGATCGGAATTCTCAAGGCGCTGGGCATGTCGAAGACCGGCATTGCCTGGGTGATTGAACAGGAAGCGATAATCGTGAGTCTGATGGGAGTCATCGTCGGCATTGGTCTTACACTCGCCGCGCGCTTCTTTGTTATGCGGACTACAACCCTGGTAGTCGCGATTGAGCCGAAGTGGATCTTCATTGCCTTCCTCGTAGGCATCGTCGGCGGCAGCATCGGCGCACTCTATCCCGCACTGCGCGCCGCACGGCAGGACGCCGTTGACGCGCTGAGCTACGAGTAGGCCAAACGTTCCTGTCACTGCTTGCTTGGCCGCAGAACCGGCCATTCGTTCGTGTTGTTTCGTGTGATTCGTGGATCGTGTGCTTAGGATTCGGGTCATACGATCCACGAATCACACTAAGCTGCACGAAAGCAGTCCAGGCCAGCTCTGTACAATCGAGAACTTGCTGGCAACTGGATGCCGCAGCCTTCACGCGCAGTTGTCTCGGTTGTCACAAAGTCGAGAGTTGTCGCCTCTTTCCGAAGCAGCGGCACCGGATCGCGGAAAACTGCGTCGACTGCCATATTCCCAAACTCACGTCGAAATCGGTCGTTTCGACAAGCGAAGGTCGAAAGATGCAGCCACAGGTACGCACCCATTGGATCAAGGTTTACTCGGACGTCAACAAACCTTGATTGCGTTAAGCGGTATCGAAGGCGTTAATGTGGTAGCACGAATTCATTGCTACCGCCGCGCGTGAAGTAGGAATTGAGGCGTTAAGCTACCAGTGAGGCAAGACGCTTCATGGTGGGGGGTGTTCAAGTGAAACAAGGTGGACGTTCGATCTTCAAAGTCTTAACACGCGCGCTGCGCCTCCGTTGTCCTGCCTGCGGCGAGTCCTCGATCGTTCGCGGTCCCTTTCAAATCAGGCACCACTGTCCACAGTGCCGCTCACTTTTCAAACGCGAAGATGGCTTCTTTGTCGGGGCGATTATGGCGAACGTGCTCACGACGGAGTTTGTGATTTTGGTTGCCTGCTTCGTATGGCTGTTTGTAATCGGCTCAACTTATGAGAAAGCACTGGTGGCGCTCTTTATTACGGCGTTGATATTCCCGGTCGCCTTTTATCATCACAGCTGGAGTTTGTGGCTGGGCTTTGATTACTTGGTGGAGTCTCTGCCGAAGTATGAGAAGAAGAAGTGAGCGGGGCGATGAAGTACAGCACTCTCACTGAAAATCTATTTCACCCAGCAATGGAAAATGATCTGACGCCTTCGCCGCGCGTTCGTGACTCCGAATCACCTCGCAACTGCTCAGCCGATCGCTGAATCCGGAAGGTACAAACATATAGTCGAGTCGCAGGTGCGGATCCCAAACCGGAAACGTGTAGCCCTTTTCATCCGGATGCAACCGCCGGTACCCATCGACGTAGCCTGAGTCTTTGATGTGCTGAATTGTGTCGCGTTGAATATCGCGTCCGCTTATCCAAACCAAACCTCGAATCCACGCCGGCATACGACGAACGTCCAGCACCTCCCCCGGTGCCAGAGTGTTGAAGTCGCCCACAAGGACATGGAACCCGTGTTGATGTCGTTCGATGCTCTTCAGTAGCGCCTGAATCTCCCGGACGCGTTTTCGTTCACTCCATTTTGAAAACGTTGAACTCAGGTGCAGACCAAAGATTCGCTCCTCGGTACCGGTGAGGACTATTTCCAAAAAGGAGTGCTTGGCAAGCGCGGGGTAATGCCATTCGTGATAGGAGACTTCGAGGCGGCTTATGAACCCGATTGAATGCTCGCGCCGCGCGGCCCAGTGATGGAGTTCTGTTGAGCTGGCGAGGCGACTGATGAGAACCGGATCAGTGGCCTCCTGAAAGACAACGATATCCGGCGCCACCGCGCGAATTACCTCCGACAATTCCCTCTCACGACCGCGACCGCCGAAGCGAATGTTATAGCTGAGCAGCTTAACAATCACGACTCTTTGGGTGCCTCTATCACCACGCAGTAAGGCTCATCAAAGAGGATGTCGCGCGAGTAAAGAATAATGTTGGCGGTGGCTTGAAAATTTACGGGCCGCCCCGCGAGTTTCTGCAACTCTTCGCGCAAACTATTGAGCGCCGGCGCAACTCCGGGGTCCTCATCACAAAGCGGCTTAGTGTGCAACGCGGGAATGTAGTACGCATCGTCATTCCAGAATTCCATCACCTTGTCACCGATTAAAGTGACATCGAGATCACTGGTTCCGCGCCCATCAGCATCGAAGGGTCGCCCGTCGGCCCATTTCTTGGCGGTGACTGCGCTGCCACGCAACGCGACGCTTGTGCCTTCCGGCAACCCGGCTTTCAGCTTCGACTTAAACTCGCGGTACCTCAGCGCATCGCCGTCAAAAGCCAGACGGATGATTCGCTCCTCAGTGTCCTGCTCTGTTGTGTTTTTGCTCGTCATGTTTTCCTTGACCCGTATTCGGAGTTTGAGCAACTAACTTTGCTGCGCGTTTGGTTCGGATATATCTTGTAGATGCCGGCGCGTTCGCCCCACTCCAACTGGTTGTTTGACTGCAGGTCAAGGATACGAGATAGAAGTGAACACGACAAACACATGCTAGAACTGGTGCCGCCGCCTAGCGCCAACGGCGCGAAATGTAACAGCTGGGGCAACGCCCCAGGCTGACGTGACTATTTCTTGGAAGCGCTGAAGGCGCGAAATCCGGACCACTGACGATGGCACGTCATCTGCTGCATCGAACATCATTTCGCGCCTTCAGCGCTTAGAGGATTTCAACTGGTCCACCTGGGGCGTTGCCCCAGGCTGTTACATTTCGCGCCGTTGGCGCTGAGACCGGGAGTATCACAAACTCTCTACGGCGCTCGATTCTGTAACAAGCAGGTTGGCTACAATGCCCTATTACCCATGAGCGTCACAATTCGTCCCGCTACCGTCGATGACATCCCGGAGCTGCAGAAGCTGATCACAGAATCCGTTTCTCTGCTCAGCGCGAGCTATTACACTTCGAAGCAAATCGAGAGCGGCCTGCATCACGTTTTTGGAGTGGACACTCAACTCATTATGGATGGGACTTACTTCATCGCGGAATCGGAAGCTCGGACTATAGGCGCCGGCGGCTGGAGCAAACGAAGGACTTTGTATGGCGGCGACCAGAGGAAATCCGATCAAGACGATCCGCTCCTCGACCCCACGAGAGAAGCGGCTCGCATTCGAGCTTTCTACATTCATCCTCAGTGGTCCAGACGAGGCGTCGGCACCATGATCTTGCAAACCTGCGAGGATGCGGCTCGGGAGGCAGGCTTCAAAAGAGTTGAGCTGGCGGCGACGCTGCCGGGCGAGCCCTTCTATCTGGCGCGGGGTTATGAGAAGCGTGAAGCGCTACCGATTGATACGCCCGACGGTCAATCCTTGGCGACCTTTCGCATGACCAGGGAGCTATGAACAACGCTAAGCGCTATCCGCAGATTACGCAGATTCCGGAAAACCCGAACGTAAGATGATCAGAACCGAAGTCTTGGAAATTTCAGCCTGAAGGGCTGAAGACTCGGACGCGTATTAGCACAGCCTGGATGAAATGGGATAGTGATCATGCTGGTAGATACAGAACCGAGCGCGGTAGCGTAGGATGCTAAAGGCTACTCCGGAAACAGCACATGGTTTCCCGACTAACCCTCAGCATCCGGCGCCACCGCGCTCGGTTCTGTAACGACTACTTCTTCTTGCTTACGATAATCCCGGAATCAACCGTTTCGCCCGTGCGCGAGATAACCTGAAAGAACAACTGGTTGTTGACGATTTCCGCCAGCATGAACGACATGTCCCTGTCATACGCCTTTTCCGTGAGCTTTGACTTCTTTACGTCGCCCTGTCGCAACTTTCCACCGGCGCCGGAAATGAAATAGTAAACTCCCTGTTGAGGTTTAATTCTTTCGTAAAAATGCTCATGGCCTGTCAGCGCGACGTTCATTCCATATTTGACGAATATAGGTTCGAGTACTTTCCGCAATTGAGTGTCCGAGCCGTGCTTGCCGCCTGATGAATAAGGAGGATGATGGAAGAAAGCGATCTTCCATTCGGACGTGTCTTTCGCAAGCTCATCCTCGAGCCACTTCACCTGCTTCTTGTCCATGTAATTGCTGTTCAGGGCGTAAAAAGCAGCGTTGTTCCTGGTGAACCGGTAATACTCCTTCCCGTCCATATTAAAGAACTCGTAGAAGCGCTGAGCCGGTTCGTCGTGATTCCCAAGCGAGGCATAGAACTTAACGTTCTGATCCAGGATCGGACGATAGACGTCTTCGAATTTGTTTTTGAAGTCGGCAGGTTTTTCACCGCCATACATGTTGTCACCCATCATCAAAACAAATTCGTAAGGAAACGCTGCCCTTGACCGAAGCATGATCTCCGCCAGGTCTTGTTGCTTTTCTGTACCTGTTCCGGTGTCGCCAATAATTAGAAACTTGACCGAGTCTTTTCGGTTCGGCAGAGTTAGCTTCAACGAACTGGCAGTGGGACTGCCGTTGCCGTTTACACCTGCCTTGTTTTTACCGTTGTTAGCCGCGGCGCCTTGTCCATAGACCGCTGCGCTGACGCCAAGGACTATGAGAGTTAGGGCCAGTATTAAATTACGAGTGCGTTTCATGATGTGCGTTCCCTTCCTCTTACGGGAGAGCGTTTAATGTGTAATCCACGATCAAAGAATTATCGCTGTCCACCAAAAGCAAATGGCGACCAACAAAACGATACTTCACTTCCTTCGGTAGTTGCGGAAGCTTCAACAACAGTGTAGCCGGCATCTCAGTCAACTCTTTTGTCTCCGGATAAGGGTAGTTGACTTTGAGTGGAACGCCCTTGGTCTCGGCTTCAAGAATCGTCTGCTTTACCTCTTTCTTGTCGAGCGGAGGAAATTCCGTCTGGATAATCATGCGAACGTATTGGGTAAACTCCGGGATTAAAATGTATCCCGGCTTTGTGCCCGCACGCATACCTCGGAGCGCTGCCACAAAGGACTGCTGGTATGCCTCGATCTGCGCAGCCGTCGACTCTTTTGACAGAGGGGTTAATTTCTTTTTAGCTCGGTCGCGCTGCTTCAGGTAGTCCTTAACCCGCCGGTCGAAATTAGCGACTAACTGCTTTTCCTGCGGTGTAAGCTTGACCTCGGTGGTGGCCGTAGTCTGAGCCCCGATGGTGGCTGCCGAGAAAATTGAAAGCACCATCGCACAGACGATAAAAAAGACGCGTTTTTTTAGGTCTTGTTGATTTCTCATTGCTCGTAAAAACTGCAAACAAGGTGCCAACCGGTCGGCTAGTGTGGGGGCCGACAGAAGTCTTCTGTACATGAAAGGGCGCATATTATGTATTCATTTGATGTGTGTGAGCTGTACTGTGACGATACGGCTCGTGATCTGACCTTAGTGAATATATCGGCGCCGCACACGGCACAATCAAATCCTAAGTATTTCGCAAATATTCGTTTTCGATCTGTCCGGCCGCTGGTTTGGCACAGAGCACGCATACCTCCCCCACTAGCCCCGCGGTTTAACCTGTAAAAGAACATGAGGACCACAATGCGTGTAGTTCACGGCGCCCTATTAACTACTCTCCTATTAACGTCAGTAAGTTTCAGCCTGGCCCAGCCGACTTTCGGACAAAGAACGAGACGCGCCAAGTCTTCTCCGCGCGCGATTCTTTGGCGAGACCCGGGCAATATTCAGTCGCGCAATGTGCTTTATGGACCAGGCTCCATTGACCTTGCACCGGCGCCACCGTTTAGATTCATCAAAGAGAATAAGAAAGGCGAATCTCCGAAGTTTGACGTTGAAGACGCACGAGGAGTGGTATGGACCGTGAAGCTTGGCGAAGAAGCACAGGCTGAAACAGTGGCTACGCGTCTCGTATGGGCGGTCGGGTATTTCGCCGAGGAAGCCTACTACTTCGACGAAGTACAAATTGAGAACTTGCCAAAACTCAAACGAGGGAAAGAATTTGTTTTAAGCGACGGCATCGTGACTGGCGCTCGGTTTGAGCCTGAACGGAAGCAACTTACCGAAGGGCCTATATGGGATTGGGATGAGAACGCTTTCAGCGGCACACGACAGTTAAACGGACTCAAAGTGCTGATGATTCTGTTGAATAACTACGATGCCAGGAAGGAAAACAACAAGATCTACTATTCGCGCTCGTCACAAGGCGACAGGTATGAGGCTCGCCATTATGTGACCGATCTCGGCGCTACCTTGGGCCGCTCCGGAGGATTGGGAGGCAAACGCACTAAGAACGACCTGGAAGACTTTCTTTCAACTCGCTTCGTTATGGGCGTCGAGGATGGGTCCGTGCAGTTTGACTATGACACGCGGCCAACAAAGCTGGGCCACTTCAGCGTCCTTTACCCGCCGTACTACCGGGGCCAGGTCAAGAAAGAAAAGAGCATGCGACGTATTCCGGTGGACCACGCTAAATGGATTGGCTCTCTGCTCTCGCAGCTCTCTGACGAGCAGCTTCGCGATGCGTTTCGGGCCGCGAGATATAACGACGCCACGATGAACGAATATGTTGTCGCATTGCGCGAACGCATTAATCAACTAACGAGACTGTAAAGCGTTGTCCAAAGTCCAATGTCCAATGTCCAAAGTCGGCCCCAACAAGCAGACTTTGGACTTTGGACTAGAGCAGCTATCATTTCCCCATCATGACACCAACAGCTGTTCTCCAACCCCAGGAGATGACTGCGTTTCTCGACGACTTCAGACAGACGATCGCGCGCGCTTCAAGCAGGCTACACGAGATGCCCGAAGATCAAAGCGAGCGCCCGAGAGCCGAAGGTAAATGGTCGCCGAAACAAGTGATTGGCCATCTAATCGACTCGGCCGCAAACAATCATCAGCGGTTCGTACGGGCGCAGTTTACCGATGAACTGGTTTTCCCCGGATACGCGCAAGAGGATTGGCTGCGCGTTCAAAATTACGAGAAGGAAAGTTGGCCCGACCTGGTGCAGCTCTGGAGACTTTATAATCAACACATCGCGCACCTGATGTCTTTTGTACCCGACGACACTCGAACCAGGCTGCGAACCAAGCACAATCTACACGAGATCGCGTCAGACGAAATTAGAGAAGCCGAACCGGTCACCCTCGATTTCTTCATGCGCGATTATGTGGACCACATGAAGAAGCACCTGGGACAGATCTTCGGGCAAGCGACGAAATAGGCGTCTCCTTGGAGTGCGGCGGCCCGGCGCCGCTTTGGTCCGTCTGAGCGTAAATTCAAGTCAGCGCTCGCTATTGCGATCGTTAACAGGATCGCCCACTGCGTGATAGCTAGAGTTTGGGCCAAAGCGCCGCCGGGCCGGCGCACTCCAAGGAGGCGTCCTTTTCCTCGATTCTTACGGCTATTACTAAATAACTAACGAGAGGTTGTGACCATGGAATACACGTACGAACAGTTGAAACACAAGACAGTCGCCGAGCTTCGAGACATTGCCAAGGACAACGAGCATGAAGCTTTGCAGGGCTATACCCAACTTAACAAGGACCACTTGTTGGTGGCGCTTTCAAAAGCGTTGGGCATCAAGCACGAGCATCATGAGGTGGTCGGCGTCGACAAG
>JBGTCM010000358.1:0-9978 GCA_041748795.1 Pyrinomonadaceae bacterium | reverse complement strand
CATTGTTTGGACAATCAAACACGACGGCAGGCGGATTCGGTGGAGGTGGCGGCGCAAATCTATCGGCGGGCAATCGTCGCGTCGAACTCCAGGCGCGCTTTTCGTTTTAAGTAACGCAAGCTGTTAGTTTGCGGATCGTCGCGTATTAGGCGGGTTGCGTTTGTACCCAACTCGCACGTGTGCTCGATTTCCTGCCTAATAGCACACGCGCGGTTTTCTCAATCCAGCAGGAACTTCAACAAGTCTCGGGCGGAGGCGATGCCGCTCACGCGATGATCATCGTCTCCCATGCCAATACCTACGCCCGACTGCCGCATATCAAGAGTGCGTTGCTCCTGTCGCAGTCGCTCACGTTCCTCGGCAATTTCAAGACGCTCTTTCGCACGCGCTGAATTCATGCCGCCGCCGCGAACGAATTCGATGATTGAGGTGAGTTCGTCGCGATCAAACCAGGTCCCATGTTGTTTACAGATGTCCACCACCACACCTGAACAGCGCGCAAAATTGATTCGATTCATCAGCTGAGCACACTCGGGACACGGCACGTAACGCACTTTACTCGGTTTACTTGCCGAGTCCGCGGGAATGTTGGACGCAGCGCCCAACACCGCTGACTGTTGTTCGTGATCGGCGCAGATCTTTTCAAACGACCGCACGTCTACCCACAAACCGTCACACTTCAAGCATTGGCGCAGCGTGGTGGCGCCGATAAGGACCGAGTCCATTTCAGTTCCGCAGCGCGGGCACGGTCGCGGTTCCGCCTCCACGCTTTCAGCAACTGCCGCCGCTGCCCCGCAACGCTGACAATGTTTGCTGCCAATGAACACTCTCCCGAAACACGAAGGGCAGACGACGGTGGCCAAACGAGAACTGCAAAACTGGCATAGCGACGCGTCGCTCGAACTCGCAGCGCCACAGTTTGGACAGTTAAGAGTTTCTGCTTGCATCAACCGAATTCTAGCAGTTGCCGCTAAAAGTGGACTACGAAATTAGCCTATGCGATCCTTTAGTTTATGTAACGCAAACTGAAACCCAGTAGGACAGGCTTTCCAGCCTGTCATTCGCAGCCAACGAGCCAGTCCCCGCAAGTCAGACAGACAGGAATGTCTGTCCTACTAAGCATGAGCAACGTTTTGGATGAAGTTCTGGAAGGATTTGAGCCATCGCCACAAATACTCTCGGTGATGGCTGGATCCCATCCGCCGGTCCTGCTCGCGCTGGATATAGGCACATCGGGTGTGCGCGCGGCCCTTTTTGACGAGCGCGGTCGTGAAGTGACAGGTCAAAGCATTCGCGTTGATTCACGCGACACCAACCTCGCTGAGTTTGGAGCAATAGATGCCGGCGTGCTCCTCGAGCATGTTGCTGAAACCCTTGACGCCCTCTTTGCGAACTTCTACCAATTTGGCGCGCGTATTGAGTTGATCGCCGTGTCCTGTTTTTGGCACAGCCTCGTAGGCGTTGACGATAACGGCCGGGCCACCACGCCGTTATTTGGCTGGTCGGATCGCCGTGCAGCGCAGGCCACTCATCAGCTAAGGGCCGAGCACGACGAAGTTAAGACGCACGGGCGCACCGGATGCCGGTTTCATCCCAGCTATTGGCCCGCTAAGTTGCTCAGGCTAAGAACCGAAGAACGAGCCATCTTCAAGTCGACCACTCGTTGGCTTTCCTTCACCGAATACCTGACGCTCCATCTCTTTGGAGAAACAGCCGCGAGCGTTTCAATGGCTTCCGGCACCGGTCTTATGGACCAGCGGACCTGTGAATGGGATCCGGAACTGCTGGAATCGGTCGGCGTCAATGTTGGGCAGCTTCCCGAAATCGCTTCCGATCGTCAGACGTTCCACAAACTCTCCTCTTCATACGCTCAGCGTTGGCCGCAACTCAGCGAGGCGCGAATGTTTCCGGCTATCGCCGATGGCGCCGCGAATAATATCGGCGCCGGATGCAGCACGCGTGAGAAAGCGGCGCTCATGATTGGCACCTCAGGCGCCATGCGTGTTCTTTTTCAAGGCCCGCCGCCCGATCGGATTCCACCGGAGCTTTGGTGCTACCGCGCGGATCGCAAACGCGTAGTTATCGGAGGAGCTTTGTCGGATGGCGGCTCTTTGTATCGCTGGATCAGAGAGTCGATGCTGTCCGGCGAAGATTCGGAATGGATCGAAGATGAATTGGATCGGTTCGATGCAGACGCTCATGGCCTGACAGTTTTGCCATTTTGGTCGGGCGAACGCAGCACCGGCTGGAACCCGGATGCGCGCGGAGCAATTGCAGGAATCACTTTGCAAACGCGTCCCATCGAAATTCTGCGCGCCGCCCTGGAGGCAGTCGCCTATCGTTTCGCATTAATTGCGCGAGCGCTCGAGCCTCTCGCCCCAGGCGCGAGCGTAATGGTTGCCGGTCATGCACTCAGCTCTTCTCCGGCGTGGGTGCAGATTCTGGCGGACGTGCTTGGCCGGCGTTTAAGCGTTTCTGAACGTGCTGAAGCGTCAATGCGCGGCGCCGCCTTGCTTGCGCTGGAGGCGGCGGGCAAAATACCTGGCATCGAAGATTTTTCAATTCCGGTGGAAGCAGTATTCGAACCCGACATGACGCGCCACGCGCGCTACCAGGTTGGGCTCGAACGCCAGCAGCGAATGTACAAACGAGTGTTCCCAGAAACTCAGTAGGAAAGACATTGCTGTCTGTTCTACTTCTACAACTTAAAATCAGGACGGTGAAATGAGCGCTCAAGTGCAGAAGGAAAACTCCAACCCTACTCCCGACCTCGATCAACTTTGCATTAACACAATCCGGACGCTTTCCCTCGATGCGGTGCAAAAGGCCAATTCGGGGCACCCCGGTTTGCCTCTGGGCGCGGCCCCGATGGCATATGTGCTGTGGACGCGCTTCCTCCGGCATAACCCGCGCAATCCCAAGTGGGAAAATCGCGATCGCTTTTTGCTTTCTGCGGGTCATGGTTCGATGCTGCTGTATTCGCTCCTGTATTTGACCGGATACGATCTGCCGATCGAGGAGCTGAAAAACTTTCGGCAGTGGGGATCGAAGACACCGGGCCATCCTGAATATGGCTTAACGCCAGGCGTTGAGATTACGACTGGACCACTGGGCCAGGGATTTGCCAATGGGGTTGGCATGGCCATGGGCGCCGCGCACCTGGGCGCGAAATTCAACCAGAAAGATTTCTCTTTAATCGATCACTACGTGTATTCAATTGTTTCCGACGGCGATCTGATGGAGGGCGTAGCCGCGGAGGCCGCATCTCTGGCGGGTCATCTGAAACTCGGCAAGCTGATCTATCTTTACGACGACAACAAAGTCACCATCGAAGGCTTTACCGATCTTGCTTTCAGCGAGGATGTGCCGAAGCGTTTCGACTCATATGGCTGGCACACTCTGACCGTTGAAGATGGGAACGACCTTGACGCGATCGAGAGGGCTATTCGCGAAGCTCAATCTGTGCCGATCAAGCCTTCCTTGATTTCTGTCAAAACGGTAATCGGTTATGGCATGCCTACAGCGGGTACGCGCAAAGCCCACAGCGACGCGCCCGGCGAAGATGCTGTGCGCGAAACGAAACGGCATCTCGGCTGGCCTGAGGACAAGCAGTTTTACGTTCCCGATGAGGCCCTCGCGCATTTTCGCGAAGCGATCGATCGCGGGGGGAAGCTCGAGGAAGAGTGGAACGGACTGGTGGAAACATACCAGGAGAAGCACTCGGAGCTCGGGCAAACCTGGCGGGCGATGATGAAGGGCGAATTGCCGGCTGATTGGGAAAAGCACTTGCCGAAGTTTGAAGATGCGAAGCCGGTGGCCACGCGAGTTGCGAGCGGTGAAGTGATAAACGCTTTGTCGCCACACTTACCGCTGATAGGGGGCTCGGCTGATCTGGGAGTTTCAAACAATACCGACATCAAAGGGGGCGGCGACTTTGAGGCGGGCTCCTACGAAGGCCGCATCATACATTTCGGCGTGCGCGAGCATGCGATGGGCTCAACACTCACGGGCATCTCACTTAATGGCGGTTTGATTCCTTACGGCGGCACGTTTATGACCTTCTCGGACTATATGCGGCCGGCGATCCGTCTGGCGGCACTGTCTGAAGTCCAGGTGATTTACGTTTTCACGCACGACTCAATCGGACTTGGTGAAGATGGGCCAACTCATCAACCTGTCGAACACCTCGCGGCGCTGCGAGCGATACCACACTTGTTTGTCATTCGTCCGGCCGATCCGGCGGAGGTCAGCGAGGCCTGGCGAATTGCGATTCAGCGCAGGAACGGACCTACGGCGTTGGCCCTGACGAGACAAAAGGTTGATCTGATTGATCGCAAGCGTTTTGCTTCGGCGGAGGGTTTGCGTCGCGGCGGCTATATCCTGGCAGAGGCCGAAGCGACTGGCGACGAGGCGGCGACCCAACCGTCAGACGGGGCCGTAGCCCAACCGTCAGGGAGGGCGCAGACAGGTATTACACCAGACTTGATCATCATTGCCACAGGCTCCGAAGTCTCACTCGCCCTACAGGCGCGCGAACAACTCCAGGCTGATGGCGTCGCAACTCGCGTCGTTTCCATGCCCTGCGTTGAGCTATTCGAGGAACAGCCGGAAGACTATCGCAATCAGGTGCTTCCACCCCCCGTCACTGCGCGGCTGGCGGTTGAGGCGGGTGTTCCACAAGGTTGGGACCGCTACGTTGGATCAGCCGGTCAGATCATCGGACTCGATCGCTTTGGCGTCTCAGCCCCGGGCGACGCGGCACTGAGTGAATTGGGATTCAACGTCGACAATATCCTGAGCCACGCACGAAAGTTGGTTTGAATCAAACTGTGATGGCAAACAACCGATCTGAGCGTTTTTCTCTTATCTTGAGGAGTTGGCCGAATAAGATGGGAACCAAAATAGCAATCGGCGCAGACCACGCTGGATACCCGCTCAACGAACGGGTCATCGCAGAACTCAGCAAGGCCGGCCACGACATACTCGATTTCGGAACCCGCGTCGGCCACATCGAGGACGACTACACCGATTACGCGCTTGAAGTGGGGCGGGCTATCCAGACCGGTGAAGCTGAGATCGGCATTCTGATTTGCGGCAGCGGCGTAGGCGCATCGGTGGCTGCAAATAAACTCACCGGAATCCGCGCGGCTCTTTGCGGCGACACTTATTCGGCGCACCAGTCACGCGAGCATGACGATTGCAACGTGCTTTGCCTCGGCTCGCGAGTCACCGGATCTGAGTTGGCGATGGACATCATGCGCGCGTTTGTCGCCGCACGGTTTACCGGAGAGGAACGACACAAGCGACGCGTTGCGAAGATTGCGGACATTGAGAAGCACAGGTAGGCATGGAGCGCGAAAGTTCGGGGCAGTAGCCCGACCGTGAGGGAGGGCGTAAGCGTCGTGCGGCCCAACGCCCTTCCTAACGGTCGGGCTACTGCCCCGCTGGCTTACCCCACCACAAACCGCAACGCGCCCGGCATCACCTGAAACTCTACCGGTGTAATGCCGCGCACGTTTCCATCGGCTTCAATCGGCATAGCATCCTCATACGCAAAGGTCTCGATGCGCACCTTCGTGCCTTGCCTGATGCGGACTTTCGGATTCGACACATGACCACCCTGGTGGATTCGTGACAATTCGCGGACGATCTGCGCACGGTTTAGACCAGATGCACTCACCACATCTAGTTTTCCGTCGTCAATTCTGGCTTCAGGCGAAAGCATCATGCCGCCTCCCGCGTAAAGCGCATTCGCAACTGCCGCCAGATTCATCGTGCCTTCAATAATTTCGTCATCATCGATTGTGATCCGCACGCGACGCTCCCGCCATTTCGCCAGGGCGGCCATCGCCGCCGTTGCGAAACGTATTTCGCCCGTAAACCGGCGCATAAAGTTTCCCTGCGCCGCTACACGCGCCGCGGTCTCGCCGCCGATGCCCATGGTTGAAGCGTTCAGACAAATGAACGGAGTCGTATACCCGCCGCATCGTCCATAGATCACATCGACCTGCTGTGCTCTGTGCTCAGGATTGCGGCAGTGGGAGATCAATAGTTCGGCCCAATGCTTTAGCGGCGCTCGTGTACCCTTTGTAAGTCCACGCGCGAAGTCGTCTCCCGTTCCGGCGGGCAGGATCGCCAGCGACGCTCTTGAGTTAATCTGTGAAGGAAGTTCATCGAGGTTCTCATTGAACTGGAAAAAACCCTCGGCTGCTTCACTCAGTGTGCCGTCGCCGCCCACTACAGCGACCAGGGTCACTCCCTCTAGCAACGCCTTGCGGGTCCGCAGAGTAGCGTCGCCCGCCTTTGTGGTTTCGTGAAGGTCAAAGTCAATGCCGCCCTCTCTTAAACAATCACGAACTGTGGGCCAGGAGCGTCGCGCTTTGGCCGCAGCGTTGTTAATGATGATAAGTGGCGTCGTCAACGAGTAAAAGGGTAACACGACCGAGGACCGACGACGGATGGCCGGCATCGGAGCGCGAGTCCCATCACCCCGTTCGCCCCATATGTCCGTCGTCCGTCGTCCGTCTTCGGTCGTAAATAAAAAAGGACAGGCATTTCTGCCTGTCCTAATCCAACCTAAGCAATTCTAAGAATCACGTCCGGGCGCGTGCGCGTCGGGCGGCCTGGGCCAATTCACGCGCTCGCGGCATGGCGTCCACTGCCTTCGCGATTTGGGGATCCTGCTCGTTGATCACCTGCAGGGCCGTCGTCGTCCCATAGGCGGCGGTTGCCAGCTCGTAACGCAGTTGTCTTTCGACAAACGATCGTAACTTTTCCAGTTGTTCCGGAGTTGCTTTGTAAATCGGTTTTGCCGCCACAAACTTCTTGAACTCCTTGATGACACCCTCGGTCACAGGGAAATCTGTTGGCAGAAGATCGTGGTCGTAGTCGATGCCAGCCTGAACCTTGTAGCTTTCAAAACCCGGCACGCGGCCACTGGTCAGCTCCATCGCAAACGCGAAAATTGAGTCGCTCAGTTTGGCTTCGGCCGGAGTAATTCTTCCCGGCTTCACAATTTCATCCGGCGCGATACCGCCGCCACCATACACAGCACGTCCCAGATCCGTTTGACTCTGGGGGCCGGCTGGTTGCGCAGGGGGTGCATCTCTGTTGGCGGAGATTCCACCGCGGGTGTAGTAATCGTAAGCGCTGTTTGAGTAATCACGCTGAATCAGACGGCCGGAAGGCGTGTAGTACTTCGCAATCGTCAGCAGCAGCGCCGAATCGTATTCGAGTTGAATAGGCAGTTGTACCAGGCCCTTGCCAAAAGTGTTTTCACCAACAATCAGCGCGCGGTCATGGTCCTGCAAAGCACCCGCGACGATCTCGGCGGCTGAAGCCGAATCACCATTCACGAGCACGACTAACGGGATTGGATCCGGGGAGTCGTTCAGCGCGAAGAATGGTTCCGTCGCGCCCCTGAAACGCCCCTGCTGCTTAACGATCAGTTGACCACGCTGGAGAAACATATTCGCGACCTTCACTGCCTGAATCAGAAGGCCGCCGCGATTGCCGCGCAGGTCAAGAACCAGAGTGTTCATGCCCCTTGAATGCAAGCCCTCCAGTGCATGTTGAACTTCTGCGGACGTGGTCATGTTAAAGCCGCCAGTCATGGCCACGTAGCCGACTCCCGGTTTCAACATATAAGCCTGCGGTACGGATGGCAACGATACTGCATCGCGAGTAATCGTGACCGTTTCGCTTTGGCCGGTCGCCGCATGTTCGACGGTGACTTTAACAACCGTTCCCTGTTTTCCGAGCAAAACCTTACGAACTTCGGGATAGGTCTTGCCCTTCATCGACTGGCCATCGACCGCCGTTATGCGATCGCCAAAGCGCAGTCCGGCGCGCTGGGCGGGCGCGCCCTCAAATGTCGCACGAATGTAAGTGTTGACCTGGTCACCCTGCCGCAGGTCACCGATGGTCGCACCGATACCGAAGTATTCCGATCGCTGCTCGGTTTTGAACGACGCGTACTCAACTGGGTCAAAGTAAGTTGAATGCGGATCGAGCGAATTCAACATTCCGCTAATAGTGGATTTGAAGACGGAGTTATAATCCAGCTTCTTGCCGTCGATGTAGTTGCTTTCGATTACGCCCAGCGCCTCCGAAACGTCGGTTTTCACCACAGCGCTATTGACGCGCGAGGAAGAACCGGCCGGAGTTTTGGGAACTGTTGAGTTTTCCGCGGAAGTCGGCGGCTGTCGGCGGGCTGAACCATTCTGTTGCGAGTAAATGATGGCGGGGAGCGAAATAGCCAAAAGAAAAAACATGACACCCGGCAAGTAACTTTTTCTCACGAAAAGCCTCCTAAAATCTGGTTCTTTACCCGTTTGCGCTCAAACTTCCCGCCACGTTCTCGGCCTTACGGCTAAAAGCGGGCTGCCAGAATAACACGACGACCCAACTTAATTGAACGCCGGAATGCCGATTAGAAGGGAGTTCACCGTTTCGTTATCCAAACGCTCGGAAGTCGGTTACCCAAGCTGAATCTTTTTTGGAAATCCGGTCAATAAGACGAAAGAATCGCCCGCGTAGTTTCCTTTAAGTTAGTGAATTAAGATTTGGAAAACGTTGCCTTGGTGGGACAGCAGTCAATTACAGCACCCAGCGCGGTAGCGCGGGAGCCTTGAGGCTACTCAGAACTAAGATAATAAGCCTTCTTTAAATGATGGCTAACTCCATCATCCGCGCTACCGAGCTGGGTTCTGTAACTATCAGCGAAAGAGGGTCAGTCCTCACAATGCCTGTCCTACCTAGGTTGGCCGCGTATCTTGTACACTATCCGCTCGCAATAAGATTTCCAATTATTCGGAGGACCGTTCGAATGCCCAACGCGATGGACCGAGACCAATTGTTCTCTTTTGCCGGCGCTCACCGCGACGAGTATGAGGCGTTGCTCAAACGCTTTGTAGAAACTCCAACCGTTTCAGTTGATCCTGCCCACGCGGAAGATATTCGCGCCGGGGTCGATCTCACCGTGGAAACTTTGCGCAGGTTTGGCGGCAAAACGGAGGTCTACAAAATAGATAAGGGTAATCCCGTGGTGCACGGCGTTTTCGGTTCGTCCAAAAAAGTTCCGACGGTAACCGTCTATAACCACATCGATGTGCAGCCGGCCTCTAAAGAGACTGAGCCCTGGGATACGGAACCTTTTGTGATGACACGTAAGGGCGACAGTTATTTTGGGCGCGGCACTACTGATGACAAAGGCCCGGCGTTGGCGGCTCTCTACGGAGCTCGCGCCGGGCTCGAGGCCGACGTGCCGGTGAACATCCGCTTCCTCTGGGAGTTTGAAGAAGAGATTGGTTCGCCCAATTTTGAAAAGATTATTTCCAAAGCCGCACCCAACCTCCGCACGGATTCAGTTGTCGTTTCAGACACGGTTTGGGTATCGCGCAACAGGCCGGCAAACTCCGCTGGTCTCAGAGGCCTGATGGGTTTCCTGCTTACTTTGGAGACAGGAACAACCGACACGCACTCCGGTGAAGTTGGCGGCGCCGCGCGAAATCCAATCGGGGAACTGATGAAGGTGGTTTGCGACCTCTACGATCCGGTTAGTGGCCGTGTAAAGGTAAAGGGATTCTACGACGATATGATTCCGCCTTCGAAAAAAGAGCTTGAGGACTGGGCCAACTGTGGTTTTAACGTGAGCGCTTTTAAGAAAGCACATCATTTGAAAAAGTTGCGCGTTGAAGACGCGCTCGAAGTTATGAAACGAATCTGGGGTATGCCGACGATGGAGGTGCATGGCGTAAGGGGCGGTTACCAGGGACCTGGTTTGAAGTCGATTGTGCCACCGCGCGGTGAAGTTAAGCTGTCGTGCCGGCTCGTGCCCGGCCAGGATCCCAAAAAGATCGCGCGGTTAATCAAGGCTGAAGTGAAGCAACGAAACCCGGACGTGAATATTCATTTTGAATCCATGGCGCCGGCCTTTCGCACGAAGGTTGAAGGGCCATTGCCGGAAGCTCTGAAACG
>JBGTCM010000357.1:0-5547 GCA_041748795.1 Pyrinomonadaceae bacterium | reverse complement strand
GTTCAAATCCTCCTTAACTATGAATGCAGAATTATGAATGATGAATTGCGGAAACCACGTTCATCGCTCATCGCTCATCGCTCATAGTTCATCGTTCCCTTAATCTCTTCCGTAAGGCAGCATCTTCGCTACGCGCTCCTGATCCGATTTCGAGACCAGTGCGTCAATATCAAGGTGCCGCTTTCTCTTAGTGCTCTTCTTAGTCAGAATGTGGCGCGCATGCGAATGGCCACGCTTGATCTTCCCTGTGGCGGTAAGACGAAACCGCTTTGCCGCACCCTTATGTGTTTTTAGTTTTGGCATAACTCCTCACCCTCTCATTTCCAATTTCCAATTGCCAGTTGCTCAGTTCTAATCAATGGCCACGCAAGCAAATACTTTGCTTCGAATCAACCGCAAACGCTGATCTCCCTGACGGCCACCTGCCACCTGCTTCCCGACATCCTACTGCTTGCCTGGCTCGGGCGTCGCGGGCGCAGCGGGCGCCGGTGCCGGTGGATGATTCTCGCTCTTTGCAGCGCTCTTATGGCGTTTCGGCCCGAGGATGATGAACATCTGATTTCCTTCCATCCTCGGCCTGGCCTCGACTTCACCGACATCCGCCAGGTCTTTCTCGAGCTTCTCGAGGATTCGCGAGCCAAGCTCCCGGTGGGTCATTTCCCTTCCGCGAAACCAAATGGTGGCTTTGACCTTGTCACCTTCCTCCAGCCATTCGCGCGCGTGCTTCATCCGGTAGTCGTAGTCGTGGTCGTCAGTACCGGGACGAAACTTAACTTCCTTAACCGTAATCGTGACCTGCTTCTTCTTCGCCTCGTTTGCTTTCTTCTTGGCTTCGTACTGAAATTTTCCGAAGTCAATGATTCGGCAAACCGGCGGGTCAGCAGTGGCGGCAACTTCGACCAGGTCCAGGCCCTTCTCGCGGGCGGCGCGTATAGCGTCTCGTATATCCATCACGCCCAGCTGTTCGCCTTCATCGCCGATAACACGGACTGTGGGCACGCGAATTCTTTCGTTAATGCGGGCGATCGGCATGCGCCTGTTATCCGGACGCGGGCCGCGACCTCGAAAACCTGTAGCTATTGCTGCACCTCCTCAGTGAATGTCCAAAGTCCCGAGTCCAAAGTCCAAAGTCTTTGTATTCGACGTTGGCCATTGGACTTTGGACATTGGACTAAGTATTCGTCAACGCGCGACTCTTAACCAGAGCGAGCGCCTTCTGCTTGAATTCATCGACCGACATCACTCCGATGTCGCCTTGCGAGCGTTCACGGACCGCGACGCTTCCCTGTTCCATCTCGCGGTCACCAAGAACCAACATGAAAGGGACCTTCTGCAACTGCGCGTCACGAATCTTCGCGCCTATCTTGTCGCTGCGCAGATTTGCTTCGACACGAAGCCCTGCGGCCTTTAGTTCAGTGGCAACCTTCGACGCGTATTCATTAACACGATCGGTAATCGGCAACACCGCAACCTGCACCGGCGATAACCACATGGGAAACGCGCCCGCGTAGTGCTCGATTAACACGCCAAAGAAACGCTCAACTGAACCGAACAGGGCCCGGTGAACCATCAGCGGACGGTGTGCTTTATTGTCCTCGGCGATATATTCAAGCTCGAACCGCTCCGGCAGATTGAAATCAAACTGCACCGTGGTCAATTGCCACAAACGGCCGATTGCGTCTTCGACTTTGATGTCGATCTTCGGGCCGTAAAATGCGGCCTCACCCTCGATTCGTTCAAAAGGCAGATTCTGATCCTGTAAAGCTTCGGTCAGGGCTTTCTCCGCCTGTGTCCAGTTTTCCTCAGAACCCAGATACTTCTTAGTCGTGTCGCTGCCTTTTACCGACAGTTCGATCTTGAAGTTTTCGAAACCAAAAGTGCGCAAGAGATCGAAAGCAAAGTTGATGCAGTCGATAACTTCCTGCCGGATCGTCTCAGGCGTGCAGAAAATGTGCGCATCATCCTGGGTAAATCCACGAACACGCATCAACCCGTGCAAGGTTCCGGACAGCTCAGCACGGTAACAGGTGCCCAGCTCGGCATAACGCAGTGGCAATTCCCTGTACGAATGTTGTGCCGACTTGTAAATGCCAATATGAAACGGGCAGTTCATCGGCTTCAGCCGGAATTGCGTTTCCTCAAGCTCAGTGGGCGAGAACATCACGTCAGCATAGTTCTCTTCGTGACCGCTCTTCTGCCACAGCTCGCGTTTGGCGATATGCGGCGTAAAGACCAACCCATAGCCGCGCTTTACCAGCTCCCCGCGCAGGTAATCTTCCATCTCACGGCGAATGGCTCCGCCTTTGGGATGCCACATAACCAAACCCTGGCCATACTGCTCCTGGATGGAAAACAGATCCAGCTCTTTGCCTATACGACGGTGGTCACGCTTCTCTGCTTCTTCACGTTGCTTCAGCCATGCATCAAGCTCTTCCTGAGTGAAATAAGCCGTGCCATAGATCCGCTGCATCTGCGGCAGCGTCGCGTCGCCTTTCCAATAGGCGCCGGCAAGCGACAACAGCTTAAACGCCTTCAACTTGTTCGTGTTAGGCACGTGTGGGCCGAGACAGAAATCGATGAATGGCGAATTGTCGATGTAGTAAACACTGACGGTCTGGCCAGCTTTCTCTTCGATCAACTCACACTTGAGCGGTTCGTCCCGCTCCTGGAAAAGTTTCAGAGCGTCAGCCTTCGAAATCTCATCTCGCCGGTACGCAAGATTCCGGCTGGCAATCTTCCGCATATGCTTTTCGATTACGGGGAGATCGACTTCGGTTAGCGGCTTCGGGGCGATCACGTCGTAAAAGAAACCGTAACGCGGATCCTCAAGCAGCGCCGGGCCAATGCCGAGCTTGGTGCCAGGAAACAGATCGAGCACGGCGGCCGCAAGCAAGTGGGCGGTTGAATGACGCAGGACATCCAGGCCTTCCAACGTTTGCGGAAGCACGGGTTCGATCTTTAAAGCAGCTCCGTTTTGATCCGAGTCGAGCGTGAACGCCAGATCAACTTCACGACCGTTTACACGCGCAGCCAGCGCCTGCTTCGCCAGGTCGCGGTCCAGCTTTTTCAGCGCTTCACCCACAGTAATGGGCGCGGGCACTTGTGCCGCTGGGCCGTCGTTGAGTTGTACGCTAACTTCGCTCATTCGAATTCAAATCGAGGCATAGTCTCAAATACTCAAGGGCTTACGGAAAGGCGAAGCCTTTCCGCACGGAGGGCGGCAAGCCGCAAAGACATTGCGCGCTCGACGGCATAGCCGAAACAGCCTCGGCTACTACTCCTACCAATTACGACTGACCATTTACGATTTACTGCTCTTGATCGGATCTGATAGGAGCGCCTTCGTAGCGTGCTCGCCTTTAGAGGCGGCATCAAAAACTAAAGAATCGTGTGTATGTGCGATTCATAACGAAGGACTTCCGGAGCTTCCTACCAAAAATTAGAACGTGTAAACGCTGTAGAATCTAAACAAAACGGCCCGATAAGTCAATTAAGCAGGCAGCTGTGGTAGTGTCCTAATCCGGCAGCTGTGGTCGCAGAATCTCAGTTGCGGCTTTGCCGCCGCACAGTGCGGAAAGCCTATGGCTTTCCGTCGTCCGCCTTAACCCCTTCTTTCCTGAGGCTGAGCCTTAGGAAAGTAGAACAGGTACCTGCCACGGAAAGGCAGAGCCTTTCCGCACTGTGCGGCGGCAGAGCCGCGAACTCGAGCTTACTGCTGGCCGGATGGCGAACCAGTTGACGGTTTCGCCGAGCTCCCTGTCGTTGGAAACCCGCGCTTCTTCATCAATGCTTCGATCCTTGGCTCGCGCCCACGGAAGGCCTTGTAGCCCTCAGCCGGATCAATCGTATTCCCAACCGAGAAGATATTCTTGCGTAGTCTCTCAGCAACTGCGCGGTCATACGGACCTTTGCCTTCGACAAAGGCGCCAAATGCATCAGCCGTGAGCACGTCAGACCAGAGATAGCTGTAATAGCCGGCCGAATAGGAATCGCTCGAGAAAATATGTGCGAAGTGCGGCATGCGATGACGCATAACGATTTCCTTCGGCATGCCCAGCTCCGCCAAAGTCTCTTTCTCAAACGTCTTCGCGTCGATCTTACGGTCACCCGCCAGGTGCAACTTCATATCAACCAGCGCCGCAATCAGATACTCCACAGTAATAAAGCCCTGATTAAACGTCGCCGACTTCATTATCCGGTCGACCAAATTCTGTGGAATTGGTTTTCCAGTCTGGTAGTGCACTGCGAAACGCTGCAGCACTTCGGGCGTTGAGAGCCAATGTTCCAGCAACTGCGAAGGAAACTCCACGTAGTCGCGGGCCACCGCCGTACCTGCCAACGTCGGGTAGGTTACGCTCGAATTCAAACCGTGAAGCGCGTGTCCAAATTCATGAAACATCGTCAGCGCATCGTCCCATGAAATCAGCACCGGCTCACCGGGCTTGCCCTTAACGAAGTTTGAGTTGTTCGAAACGATCGTAGTGATCCGTCCGTCCAGGTTCTGCTGGCTGCGATAGGCGTTCATCCAGGCGCCCGAACGTTTCCCGGCACGAGCGTACGGATCGAAATACCACAAGCCGATATGCTTCTTCGAGGTCTTGTCAGTAACCTCCCAAACGCGAACATCGGGATGCGCGACCGGAACGTTTGTCACCGGCGTGAAATTGAAATTGAAGAGCTCTCCCGCTACCCAGAAAATGCCTTCGCGCAATTTCTCGAGCTGGAGATACGGTTTCACTTCATTTTGATCCAAATCATAGCGGGCCTTCCGGACCTTCTCCGCGTAGTAACGGTAGTCCCACGGCTCGATCTTAAGGCCGGCCTTTTCTTTGTCTGCCAAAGCCTGCATGTCCGCGACTTCTTCGTGTACACGTGCGACCGCCGGCTTCCAGACCGCTTCCATCAACTGCATCGCACGCTCGGGCGTCTTGGCCATCGAATTCTGAAGCCGCCAGTGTGCGTGCGTGGGGAAACCGAGGAGCTTGGCTCGCTCGGCCCGTAGCTGAAGAATTTCAGTAATGATCGCGTTGTTGTCGTGCGCGTCGCCGTTATCTCCGCGACTCACAAACATCCGCCAGACCTTCTCGCGCAGCTCGCGGCGATCCGAATAAGTCAAAAATGGGTCAACGGAAGAACGCGTGTTATTTATTAACCAGACGCCCGCTTGCTTCTTTGTGGCAGCGGCTTCCGCGGCAGCATCCCGAACGGACTGCGGCAGTCCGGCTAGGTCCGCCTCGCTCTTAAGTGCGACGAATTGATCGGATTCTTCGGCGAGCACGTTTTGACCGAAACGCGTGAAGAGGCCCGCAAGCTTTTGATTTATCGTAGACAGCCGCGCCTTGGAATCTTTGTCGAGCCGCGCGCCGGCACGAACGAAGTTAGTGTAGTAAAGCCACGCCAGGCGCCGTTGCTCTGCCGTCCACTTCGACTTTTCCGGTGAGTTGTAGACCGCTTCGACGCGCTTAAAGAGTGCTTCGTTTTGCGTGATCTTGTCGTTGAAAGCAGCCAGTTTCGGCGCCATCTCGCGCTGGACTAATTGATAATCCG
>JBGTCM010000356.1:0-19929 GCA_041748795.1 Pyrinomonadaceae bacterium | reverse complement strand
TGTGGATAGCCCGCCACGGCGGATGCGGATGAATAGCCACCTTTGAAATGGTCGCCATTGATCCAGTCTGTGGGCCATGCGGGTCCGCCCGTCGGAGCGATGAGCGCGTCGAGACGATTCTTCTTCATTACGAAGTCTATGCCCTGGCTTCGCGTTAACAGGTGGTTCTTTTGCAGGGCCGCCAAATACTTTCTACTCGTTAGCGGCCCCTTCGCCTCGGCCCGAATGAAGAGCTCCTGCCCGAAATAAGGCATTTCCTGTTCACGATGCTTTTCGTTAAAGGCGATCAGATCTTTCAGTGAACGAGCTGGGATGTTACCTCCAGCCTTTGAGAGATAAGCATTGAGGTCGGCCTTAAACTCGTACAACAAAACCTCGAGTTCGGAATCGTCAAACTTTCCGGAAGTTGGAATATCGGCCGGGTCGATAATGATCGCGCCCAACCGCTTCATCTCCGCGATATGACCGTTTATCAATTTGTCGACGGCATCATTGAAACCAAAATGTTTTCTGGCAACCCCGAGGCGCATGCCCCTAAGACCATCCCTGTCGAGAAATCGTGTGTAGTCAGCGTGAACCTTGCCTGAACTCTTCCGCGTTTCATCATCGCGCGCGTCGATGCCAGTGAGCGCCCCAAGCAAAATGACAGCGTCGCGGACGGTTCGAGCCATCGGTCCGGCAGTGTCCTGACTGTGCGCAATAGGAATTATCCCGGCCCTGCTGATCAGGCCGACAGTGGGTTTGATTCCCACCAATGAATTCGCGGACGAAGGACACACAACTGATCCATCTGTTTCAGTGCCGATAGCCGCTGCACACAGATTGGCTGCCGGCGCGGCGCCGGATCCGGAACTCGAGCCGCACGGGTTGCGCGAGAGCACGTAGGGATTTCGGGTCTGTCCACCGCGGGCACTCCAACCGCTGGACGAGCTGGTTGAACGAAAGTTGGCCCACTCGCTCAGGTTGGTTTTCCCCAGAATCACGGCGCCGGCTTCGCGAAGTCTGCGGGCGACAAACGCATCCTGCTGTGGCCGCGATTCGAGAAGCGCCAACGAGCCGGCTGTGGTCTTCATTCGATCGGCGGTATCGATGTTGTCCTTAATGAAGATGGGAATCCCGTGCAGTGGTCCACGTGGACCTTTTTCCTTGCGTTCGCGATCGAGTTGCTCTGCGATCGACAAGGCGTCGGGATTAATTTCAATCACGGAGTTGATGGCCGGACCGTCTTTGTCGATATCGTCTATGCGGTCGAAATACTTCTTCACCAGCGAGCGCGCGGTGAACTTTCCCGAGGACATGCCTTGCTGCAAATCTGAAATTGTTACTTCGTCGAGATCGAAAGCCGGAGGAGGTGATTCCGAGGAACCTGTGGAGGAATTCGCTACCGCGGGTGGCATGATTGCAATCGCACCGGTAATCGCCCCGGTCTTGATGAAGTCTCGTCGTTTCATTCGCATCCTCCGTTACGCTAGCAGAAGTCGTAACCCGATAACTTTCCGTTTAGAGTGGTGGACTTGTCCGCCCCGCCGGGCACAAGTGCCCTAATTAGACGGAAATTTAAGCTTGAGGCGTTGAGCTGCTCGACTCCGAATTCGTTTCCGGCAGTTCAACGTTATACGCCAGCACCAGAAGCCACTGGCCGTTCCGCTTCGCAAACACGTCGCTAAAAGCGCCGGCGCTCAATTGTTCTTTCCCGTCTTCGCCTCGCGTGCATGCCTTTTGCACTCCCGTGAGCAGGGCAACGTCGCCAAAGAAGCTGACCTTCATGTCGTCAGACCAAATGTCGAGGATATCAATCGGAAACGACTTGACGGTTTGTAGGAAGTCGCTCTTGCCAATCTCGGGTTGGCCGGGTCCGCGGAAAACAAAATCGTCGGCCACGATACCGGCCAGCGTCTCATCGTCCTTTGTCTTAATAGCTGCGAAAAGCTTCCGTTCAATTTCATATAGTTGTTGATCATCTGGAACTAGGTTGTTTTTCATGTTGGACCGTTGGAAGCGCCAAAGGCGCGAAATGTAATAGCCTGGGCCATCGGCCCAGGTGAAGTCACCTGAAGGCCTTTAGCGCTGAAAGCGCGAAATGAACTTTGAAGAGCTGTTTTTGGCACTCTTTCGTATTCCGCGCCTTCAGCGCTTCCAGCATTCATATACTCTTACCTGGGGCGCTGCCCCAGGCTATTACATTTCGCGCCTTTGGCGCTGAAACCCGGCACTTTGTCTCACTGCGCTCGGTTATGTAACGACTCAGTGCCGGACTTCGCTCAATATGGCGAGAACATTATTTTCGGAATCACGAAAAGCCCCAATCCAAAGATCATACGACCCCATGTTCGCTACAAACTCCGGTTGCCCCACAAACGTAACGCCGCGGTCCATAAGTGTCTCAGCCGCCTTTTGTATGTCGTCAACCTTGAAATAGAGAATCGAACTGGGATGATCAAACTCCGGTTTGGCAGGCAGAGAAAGCATTAATCGAACTCCGTCGCAATCAAAGAAGGCCAGGTTGGGAGGAACGCTGAAGAGGTGCTTCATTCCCAGCTTGTCACGATAAAAAGTCGTGGCGCGTTCGATGTCGTGTGCATTGATCGCAATCTGTCTAATCGTGGAAAGTCCAAATTCAGTTCTGCCTGACATCAGCCAGATCCCCTTTTCTTTAATAGCGCCGGCGTGGTGTCCCGCTTTTCGATCAGAAAGGCCTGTGCGCCAACTTGATACGATTCTTTCAGCCACCGCTGCAGCTGCTGGTCCAGGTCGCTTTCCGAAGAAACGCGAAAAGTATGTGCCTGGAAATGGGGTGCGTACTTTTCGATTCTGACGAACCGCGAATCATTGGCTTGATATGGCAAGGCGAAGTTTGCAAGGAAGTGTGTTTTCCGCGGAGCCGCTCCAGCAAACCGCACTCGAACTTGAAACACAACACGCGTTTTCTGCGGAATCATGTGAACTGGCCCACACTCGCGCACCATCGCCGCAAACTTCTTGAAGAGCGGCAGCACCGGCGGATCGCTTCGAGAGAATAATTCTTCCAATGTGTACTTGCCACACGAATGCCATAGGTTCTTCGTGACGAACCGCTCGCGACACTTTGAACAGCGCCACAGAGGGGGCAACTTCACAGACTTGGTGCTTTTGCGCGTTTCTGTCGGCACTCGAGCTGATCCTGCTGAGTTGGTTTCGGACGATCGGGTTGGTTCTAGTTCTGGAAGGGAAATTTACCCTTCGTCTTCAGTTGGTGTCCAGCGGTTTTAAGAGTTACGGGAGATCACCCGTTTAGAACGCGGACTGGTCCGCTCCGGTTTGACCTCGTTCCAGTACGGGGCGCACAAGTGCTGCCATCTAAACGAGCACTGCACTTTCGCATTGGTAAAATCCCGGCACTTGCCCTACCGTTGTTGGTTCAAAGACAGTCGGGGAAAAAGATAAATGACGTTAGAAGTACAAAACGAGTCCAAAGCTGAGACTGCGGCGGCGCTGCCGCTCGTGGCGGTTGTGGGCCAGCCGAATGTCGGAAAGTCTACGCTTTTCAATCGGCTCATTGGGCAACGGCGTTCAATCGTCGGCGACGAGCCTGGGATCACACGAGACAGGATTTATGGAGAAGTCGAATGGTCCGGCCGGCGATTCTCAATAGTGGATACCGGCGGCATCGTTCCGGATGATGACGCGGTGATCCCGGCGAACATATTCAAACAGGCGGGGTTCGCCATTGACGATGCTGAAGCTCTGATTTGGGTGGTCGATGCCCGGCAGGGGATTACTCCGCTGGACCAGGAGCTGGCGAAATTATTGCGTGCGACCGGCAAGCGCGTCTTAATTGCGGCGAACAAGTCGGAGCGTGCGCGTGTAGAAGCAGAGTCGTCGGAGTTCTATCGTTTCGGTTTTGAGGAAGTTTTTCCTGTGTCGGCAGAGCAGGGCATCGGATTGGGCGAAATGCTCGACGCGTTAGTCGAGGGCTTCGCTGGCAGGTCAGCCCACAGAGAGCTACAGCCAGCCGAAGTTGAGGCTAAACGAGAGATACGACTCGCGATCGTCGGCCGGCCGAATGTAGGCAAGTCTTCTTTGCTGAACCAACTGATCGGAGAGGAGCGTGTAATCGTTTCTCCGGTTGCCGGAACAACGCGCGACGCTATTGACACCTTGCTGGAAACGCCGGAGCAAAAGTATCGACTTATCGACACTGCGGGAATACGTCGAAAAGGAAGGACCGGCGAGATGGCGGAAAAGCTCTCCGTCGTGATGGCCATGAAAAGCCTGCAAAGGGCGGACGTGGCTATCGTGGTGATTGATGCTGAAGAAGGAGTCACCGCTCTCGATGCACACATCGCGGGTTACGCCTACGATGCGGGCTGCTCGATCATTCTGGCTTGTAATAAGTGGGATGCGGTGAAGGACAAGGAAACAGGCACCACCGCGGAGTTTGAGCGGAAGGTGCGTGGCAAGATGAAGTTTCTCGACTTCGCACCAGTGATTACTATCTCGGCGTTGACCGGTCAGCGAGTCGACAAAATTCTGCCCCTGGTGCTTCATGCGAATGAGTCAAGAAATAGAAGAATTCCAACATCTCAACTGAACGCGTTTTTCGAAGACGCTGTATCCCAACCTCGAGGCGGTTCGGCTCCGGCCCCGGTAAAAGGCGGAGTTTCCAGACTTCACGTGCAATACATGACGCAGGTCAGTGTGCGACCGCCTACTTTTGTTGTTTTCACTGCCGGCGGTAAAGCAGGCCTGCATTTTTCCTATGAGCGCTACTTGCACAACCGTCTGCGCGAAGAGTTTGATTTTTACGCGACGCCGCTGCGTATTGTTCAGAAGCACAAGAAGCGACGTAAAAAGTAGCCGCCAAGGCGTTAAGAGCAAAGAGCAAAGAGCAAAGAGCAAAGAGCTAAGAGATCAAAGAGAGACAACTGAACCTATTTTGGTTGCTTTTATTTTTGGCGACCTTGGTGTCTTGGCGGTTTGATTTTCCGTTTCTAATGTCAGACAAACCGGCATTAACTTTTGAAGTGACGGCTCGCGAAGACGAAGCGCGTGCGGGCGTGATCACGACCAGACGGGGCGTCATCGAAACCCCCGCCTTCATGCCGGTGGGAACGGCAGGCACTGTCAAAGGCATCCGGTTTGAAGCGCTTGAAGACGAGCTCGACGCCCAACTAATTCTTGGCAACACATATCATCTTTGGCTGCGACCCGGTGTCGATGTCTTGCGGGCCTGTGGCGGTTTGCATGGGTTTACGAGTTGGGAGCGGCCGCTCCTGACGGACTCGGGCGGCTTTCAGGTCTGGAGTCTCGGCGCCTTACGAAAGGTTACCGAGGAAGGCACGGAATTCCGATCACACGTCGATGGCAGTCTCAGATTTCTGTCACCGGAAGTGTCGATGGAAGTTCAGTCCGCACTTGGCGCTGAGATCGTCATGGCGTTCGACGAGTGTGCGGCCGGCGAAGCTCCATACGATGTTGCGAGGCAGAGCATGGAGTTGACCGCACGTTGGGCCACACGCTCGCGCGTTATGTTTGATGAAGTGCAATCGCAGGATCTGGATACCGGTCGAAGAGATGGTAATGAGATTGTAAACGGCAAGCAGGCGGTTTTTGGCATCATCCAGGGCGGATCGCATGTTGAGCTAAGGCGCGAGAGTCTGCAACGGACAGTTGACATCGGTTTTGATGGCTACGCTATTGGCGGCCTGAGTGTTGGGGAAGAGAAGACCGTTATGTGGAATGTCGTGGGCGAAGTTGCCCCGGAAATGCCAGCTACCCAACCGCGATACCTTATGGGAGTAGGCACACCGGAGGACTTGATTCAGGCTGTTTCACTTGGTGTAGACATGTTCGACTGCGTGCTTCCGACCAGAAACGGCAGGACCGGCCAGGCTTTCACCTCGGCCGGGAAAGTGAACATCAAAAACGCGCAGTGCGCAGTAGATACCAAGCCGTTGGACGAGCGTTGCCGGTGTACTGTCTGCAAGCGACATTCGCGTTCTTACCTTCGTCACCTTTACATGTCAGGTGAGCTACTTGCCAGTGTCTTGTTGACCCATCACAACTTGGCCTTCTTCCTTGACACTATGAGACGCGTAAGGCAATCTATCCGGTCTGGCGATTTCGAGAAATTTCGACGAGAGTTTACCGAGGGGCTGGGAGAAACCGTGTCAGCTAACTCGTTCAGCCGTCCTTAGTCGTTGGAACTCTGTCAAACGCTGGGCCACAGTTTTAGGGTCTAGGAAAGATTAAGGTAGATGACAACTTTATTGATGTTTCAGAGCGGCTTTGGCGCAATTGGCCAGTTTCTTCCAATACTGCTCATTATCGGTGTTTTTTACATGTTGCTTATAAGGCCGCAACAGAAACGGCAGAAGGAATTACAGCAAACAATATCTCAGCTCAAAGCGGGCGACCGGGTGGTTACCACTGGCGGAATCATCGGAACGATAACAACCATCAGAGATACCAGCTTCATTATTAGAAGTGCAGACAAGTCGATGCTTGAAGTCGCACGGTCTGCCATCGCAGGTATTGAGGGAGAAGAGAAGAAATCTTCCTAACGTGAAGCGCAATATTAAAGATTTGCAATGAAAAAGAAGAACCTCCTTCAGCGTATCATCATTATTACTCTTGTTACGCTGGTAAGCATCTACATCGTAATTGGTCCACGCCGACGGCCGACTCTACAGGATTTCACCTGGTCAGGGATCAAAGCCACTCTCGCTTCAAACATTAAGTTGGGTCTGGACCTCAAGGGCGGATCGCAACTGGTGATGAGGGTCAAGGTTGAAGACTTCCTTAAAACTCTTACGATGACTAATGCCGGCGCGCTTCAGGCTGCGGCGAAAGAAGCCGGCTTGCCGGTGAACGACGTTAGACCGGAAGTAGGCTCAGGATCGTATCGAATCGTGCTTGAAGCAACCGATGCTGCGCGCCTTGGTGAGATCGCTGAAGGAGTAAAGAAGAAGGTAGACCTTACTGAGTGGAGTGAGTCACAGAGTGGGGCGACGATTGCCTGGACCCTGGGTCCCACAGCCCAAAGAAGTCTTTCGGAGCAGGCGACCGAGCAGGCGCATCGAATTATCGACAGCCGTCTGGATGCGGTGGGTGTTGCCGAGCCGCTTGTTCAGCGCCATGGCTCGCAGACCGCGTATCAGATTCTGGTGCAAATGCCAGGCATTCAGGATCCTGAACGGGTAAAGCAATTGCTCAAGGCTGAGTCGAGATTAGAACTGGCCCACGTTGTTAGTCCTCCGAGTCCAGCGCCAAGTCAAACTTACAACACTGAAGAAGAGGCCAAGGCTTCATTGGGTGGAACCGTTCCGACGAATCGACGGGTGCTGCCTTACCTGGAGCGAGCTGAGCCTGCCGCTGCGGGATCCACGCAACCTGAGACTCAAGGACAGAAAAAGTGGGTGGTTGTCGAGGCTCCAGCTATTGTTGATGGAAGCGAGCTGCGAAGCGCCGCAGCAACTCAAATGCAGGGCGGGGGAAGTGATTACCAGATTTCTTTCGCGCTGAAACCCGGCGGAGCAGAGAAGTTTGGGGCCTGGACCGGCGCCAATATTAACCAGTACATGGGCGTGGTCCTTAACGATGAAGTGAAGTCGATCGCCTACATCAAATCGCAGATCCATGACCAGGGCCAGATCGATGGCCGGTTTACGAGGGAATCTGCAGAAGACCTCGCGCTTACGCTGAGATCGGGGGCTTTGCCTGCGCCCATTGAATACATGGAAGAACGCACGGTCGGGCCAAGTCTGGGCGCCGATTCGATTCGCTCGGGAGTAAGGGCTTCGATGGTTGGGTTGATATTGGTAGTAGGCTTCATGCTGTTTTACTACCGGGGCGCGGGCATGAACGCCGTGGTTGCGTTAGTCCTGAACATGATTCTGATGCTGGCGGCCCTAATCGTTTTTGGAGCCACACTGACCTTGCCCGGAATTGCCGGCATCATTCTCACGATTGGTATGGCTGTGGATTCTAACGTGCTCATATTCGAGCGCATTCGTGAGGAATTGAAGAGTGGTAAGACGATTCCGTCGGCAATCGAGCAGGGCTTCGCGCGCGCGTTTGTCACTATTATCGACACGCACGTCACCACGATCATTTCGTCGTTGTTCCTGTTTGTCTTCGGTACTGGAGCGTTGCGCGGTTTTGCTGTGACGCTGGTCCTCGGTTTGTTAATAAATCTTTTCTCGGCAATTTATGTTTCGCGCACGATATTCATGTGGGAGTTGAGTCGCAAACGAAAGATGGAGACGTTGAGTATTTAACGCATTTGCAGTGACTTGATAGTTGCGAGTTTGTGATTGGCTAAAATATGGTTGAAGTTCTTAAGAATGTTAAGGTCGATTGGTTAAAACATCGCCTTGTCTTTATCGCGATTTCAGTACTGCTTATGCTGGGTGGCCTGGGCTCGGCTGTAGTCCGTCAGTGGACGCCGGGCGGCACCGAACCATTCAACCTCGGTGTGGACTTTAAAGGTGGCACCCTCGTAACGGTCCGATTCAAGCAGCGGCCATCTGCCGAGGCTATTCGCGATGCTTTGAACGCAGCCGGCGTCAGGGATGCGGTAATTCAGCACGTGATTGATAAAAACGACGTCGCACTCATTAAGCTTCCGCTGGCGGGATCGAGTGAGGCGGAATCGCAAGCGCAACTAGACTCTGGCCGCGCCCAGGTGAAAGCGGCTTTGAATCAATTTGGCGCCGAAGGAGATGGATACGAGATCGTAGGCACTGACGCGGTGGGCGCGGTCGCTGGAGCCCAACTCCGCAACAAGGCGATTGCCGTAACGCTGGCCGCGCTGGTTGGAATTCTCGTTTATATGGCCTACCGGTTTGAGTGGAGTTATGGCGCCGCGGCCGTCGTCGCCGTATTCCACGACGTGCTCGTAACACTCGGGTTCTTCTCCCTGTTTCAATGGGAAATAAGTTTGACGGTAATAGCAGCGCTACTTACGCTCGTGGGCTTCTCGGTGAATGACACTATTGTCGTTTTCGATCGAGTCCGAGAGAACCGTCGACTACAGCGCCGTGAGACACTTTATAACATCACCAACCACGCCATAAACCAGACACTTTCGCGAACCGCAATTACCAATGGTCTTGTCTTCCTCTCCGTTTTAGCCATGGTGCTGTTCGGCGGCGAAGTCCTGCGTGGTTTCTCTCTGGCGTTGTTGATTGGCGTAATCTTCGGTACCTATTCGTCGGTCGCGATTGCGAGTCCGATCATGGTTTGGTGGGAGCAGCGCCGTGCTGCAGCCGAAAAGACTTCGGTTAAGGCGGTAAATCTGGCCGCCGGCGTAGGAAGTCGCGGCGCCGGCGCGAGCCCTCGGAAACCCTTGCAACCCGGTACGCCAAAACGTTCGCAAGGAGCGAGTCGCACCTAGTAAATCCGTCTTAATAAGACGACCTGATAAACCGCTTTTCTACATTTTAAAACTTTAAGTTTGCCCTTGACTTTGGCGCGCGTTGCGGCATAGACTGCAGCCGTTGCTGGCCAATTAAATACTCAAGAGTCGACCCGCGTTGTGAAAGCTAAGGTTGGGCGCGGCGGTCTGTTGAGGAGGGCCGGCGAGTTTTTTCTCGCGCAGCAGCTTTTCAATTGATTCACGATTTCAGATCGCTGGCTGCTGGTTCCCCTTTCATAAATGTTTAGCGAGTTCATGCGAGTAGACGCTTGGGCGTTAAGAGACGCAATAATTCGTTTTTCAACGTTTTTGCACCCTGATCCATTTGGCACCGGAATAGGGAGGATTAGAAATGTTCGATAACCTTGTAGAGTCTGGTTCGCACAAGGAAGATCTGGGTCGAAAAGGCTCCTTCCTTTTGGTCACGTTTGGTATCTACGCGTTACTCGGAGGAATACTATTAGTGGGTAGCATCCTTTATATGGACGCTAGTCTGGATGCTCAAGATCTTGAGCTGACCACTTTAGTCGCTCCGGTTCCCGTACCTCAACAAGCGACTCCGGAGAAACCACAGGAAGCTAAGCCGCAAAAGGTCGAGCAGAATGTTGACGTCCGCAAAGAATTAATTGCCGACGTAAGCAGGACTGAGCTTGTACCGAAAGAGGTGTCTGCAAAGGCCAGTAACATTCCGCCGGTCAGACGCGGAGTTACCACGGTCATTGGCAATGAGTCATCGAATGCGGCGGCTCCTATGGCAGCGGGCCCTGGAACCGGAACTGGATTAGTAGCCGGACCTACCAGTGTTAATATTGCGGAAGAGCCCCCGCCGCCACCCCCCAAGCCGACTCCGCCGAGGGCACCAATATCCGGAGGCGTGCTTAACGGCAAAGCGATCAGCCTGCCAAAGCCGGCATATCCGCCAATTGCCCGTCAAGCGCATGCCTCGGGAACTGTAGTTGTCCAGGTTACGATCGACGAAAACGGTAATGTGATTTCAGCCACGCCTGTGTCTGGCCACCCCCTGCTGCGCGCAGTGGCGGCAGCGGCAGCACGCGGCGCGAGGTTTTCGCCTACCAAATTATCGGGGCAGCCCGTTAAAGTGACCGGCGTAATCACATACAATTTCGTCGCCCAATAAGTGCGGAGGTTCAGCGCCGTGCGAGCCTCTGCGGGCTCATTCTGCGAGTTCCCTGCGAGCTGTCAATTGTAAGAAAAACCTTTTGGAGGGTTCACCGTGACTATTCTAACCAGTCTTCTAGGAACGAAAGCTCTTGGCCTGTTGCTCTTCATGTGGCAAGAAGCTGCCCCGGCCGCAACACCCGCCGTCGATCACTTCTCGCTCGTAACAATGATCAAGAGCCTGGGTGCCGTGGCTGCGGCGGTGCTCATTATTCTGCTGATCATGTCGGTTTACTCAATTGCAATCATGGTCGAGCGTTACTTGACCTATACCGCCGCCAAGAAGCAGTCGCGTGAGTTTGCTCCGCGGGTGGCCCAGGCGCTCAAAAACGATCGTATTGAGGAAGCGATAAATATCAGCGATAAGCATCGCAAGTCGCACCTGGCGATGGTTGTGAGCAGCGGGTTGCAGGAGTTTCGTGCACATTCGCAGTCGTCAGACATATCGGGTGATGAGATCGAAGCGTCTAAGCGTGCATTGCAAAGGGCCATCGCTATCAAGACCGCGGAGTTCAAGCGTGGTTTGTCAGGATTGGCGACAATCGGCTCGACTGCTCCGTTCGTAGGTCTGTTCGGCACAGTGTTTGGAATCATCAACGCGTTTCGCGCTATGGGCGATGCGGGCCAGGCAGGTATCGGCGCAGTGGCCAGCGGTATTTCCGAGGCTTTGTTTACTACAGCTATGGGATTGCTGGTGGCGGTCCCCGCGGTTTGGCTGTTTAACTACTTCACGGGCAAGGTCGATGGCTTCATCGTTGAGATGGACAATTCCGCGTCCGAACTCATTGATTACTTCATCAAGAACCGCACCAAGCAGTTGAAGCCTTAAGCTGAGCAATCAGAAGAGTCCGGCAATCAGATTCGACGGGGACTCCAGCACGAGTGTTGCCGGTTGTTTGCTTTATAAGGAGATTTAGTCATGGGAATGTCAGGCGGCGGAGGCAGTGGGTTCAATTCAGAAATTAACGTCACACCGATGGTGGACATCATGTTGGTGTTGCTAATCATCTTCATGGTCGTCACTCCAATGCTTCAGCACGGCGTTACGGTCAACCTGCCGAAGGATCTCAACAACCCAGAAGAAGATCAGAAGATCGTCAAGGACACTTCAATTGTCATTGCTATTCCAAACGATGGCGAGTACTACATTGGCAAAGACAGGATCGCCAAAGATCAACTGAAGGATAAGGTCGAGAAGCTGCTTAACAACATCAAGAAGGAAGAAGATAAGGTTGTTTATATTAAGAGCGGAGTCGGGGTTAGCTATGGAGACGTTGTGACCGTCATCAACGAGGTGAGAGCGCTGGGCATTGATAAAATCGGCCTTGTTGCCGACAAGAAGAAGGGCACCGGGGAGCCTGCGCCCGTACAACCTGCGGCCGGTTAACATTTCTCGACCCGGGTTGGAAGAGTCCTTTTAGGAGGAGCATAAGTTCATGTCAATGGATGGTCATGCGAAAAAGGAGAGCGGGGCGAAGGCGGTTCCGTATATTAACGTCACGCCTTTGATCGACGTGCTTTTGGTGGTGCTAATCATTTTCATGGTAATCACCCCGCTTAGACCGAGCAAGTTTCAGGCAGACATTCCCACCCAGCGGGATCCAAACGAAGATTTAAGTCAACTCAAACCCAACCCACTGACTTTGGTGGTTTCGATTTCGAGCGATCTTCAGCTCAAGCTCAATCAGGACAGCGTTGGCTCGGTAAATGACACGTCTAATCTTAGCCAGAGGCTCGCTCAGCTTTTCCGGGAACGAAGAGCCTTGCGGGCATACAAACCCGGCATGGAAACACGTACGGACTTGCCTGAGGACCAGCGATTGGAGAGGACTGTTTTCGTGAAGGCGCCGAGGTCGTTAAAGTACGGTGACGTGGTAAAGGTAATCGACGCTATCAAAGGCGCCGGCGCGAGTCCGGTGGGTTTGCAGGTAGATGACTTACCGCAATAGGATATCACCACTAACAGGTAAGCTTAGTGACTGAGAGCTCTAGCCCCTGCATGGGCCAATTACCGAAGATGGAGCTACCGATAAATGAAACTCTCTCATACTAGAATCGCCATCGTCTTGGCGATTCTCGTTGTGACAAGCTCAGGCTGCGGGCTGATAAATCGGGTCCGGGCAAAAAACGAATTGAATGAGGCCGCTCGATCCTATCGCGAGGGGCATTTTCCACAGGCAGAACAGTATTCAAGAAGGGCCCTCGAGCTCGACCCTGATAGCAAAGTTGCGCCTTTGTTCATAGCTCGGACTATTCACGCCCAATATCGTCAGGGTGTTCAATCCCCGGAAAACATTGCTAAAGCGAACGAAGCGATTCAAGCCTACCAGGAGATTCTTCAAAAAGATCCCAAGAATGAAGAAGCGTACAAAGCAATCGCTGCTCTCTACGGTGCGCTGAAAGAAGAAGATAAGCTCAAGAGCTGGATTTCCGCGCGCGCCAATGACGCCAACCTGGAAGCAACAAAACGCGCAGAGGCTTTCGTAGTGCTCGCCAGTAAAGACTGGGACTGCTCGTTCAAGATCACTGAACTGCCCAGCAACAAAACCACAACTATAGAGAGCGGCAATCGCGCCAAGGTTTCCTACAAGAAGCCGGCCGACGCGAAGGATTTCACCACTGCCCAGGAATGTGTGAAGCGTGGATTAGAAACAGTAGAAAAGGCCATCGAACAGGATCCGAACAGTGAAGCAGCATGGTCGTATAAGACCAACCTGTTGATAGAAGCTAAAAAGCTGGCTGAGATGGAAGGTAATACAGATAGAGCGGCCGAGCTGGATAAACAACGCGATGTGGCCCAGAAACGGACCAACGCGCTGAGTGAAGCGGCCCAAAAGAAGAAGGAAGACGAAGCTGCCAAAGCGGCTCAATCTCCCGCAACCGACTAGCTCACAAGCCTAATTCGGGCTTGATCTGGGTGATGCTCGACTTTCGAGTCGGGCATCACCTTTTTGTTATACTGACACCATCAACTTTTCAAACTTCAACCCGAACGAGCAGTAAAAACTCCTGATGATTCGCATTGAAGAAATTGTCGAGACCGTGGCCGGCAATCATCCGCAGGCGAACCTCGATCTGCTGCGCCGTGCCTACCTGTTTTCAGCGCGGGAGCATAAAGGCCAGAAACGCGCTTCGGGAGAATCGTATTTAGTCCATCCACTCGAAGTGGCGAACATCCTTGCCAATATGAAACTGGATGAGATCTCCGTGGCCACCGGACTTCTCCACGATGTGGTCGAAGACACCCTGGTCGATCTCGACACGATACGTAAATACTTCGGCGAAGAGATCGCTCACCTCGTAGACGGACTCACCAAGATAGCCCAGATAAGCAACATTTCCCGTGAAGAGCAGCAGGCTGAAAACGTGCGGAAAATGCTGCTGGCAATGGTCGATGATGTGCGCATCGTGTTGGTTAAGTTAGCCGACAGACTTCACAACATGCGCACACTGCAATACCTCAATCCCGAAAAGAGAAAGCGCATCGCCGAAGAAACGATGGAGATCTTTGCGCCGATCGCCCACCGTTTGGGAATGGGTAAACTCCGCGGCGAGTTGGAAGACCTGGCGTTTCGGCATCTTCATCCCGAAGACTATCGTGAGTTAGCGGAGCAGCTGGAGAAGCGCCGCGCCGAAAATGAAGCGTTTCTCGCGGGCGTCACCGAACGAATTGAAACGCAGATGAACGAGGCGGAAGTGCCCTTCGTTCGGGTTGAGGGCCGGGTCAAACGACTGTACTCAATCTGGAAAAAGCTGCGACGACAAAAAATTGACCTCGATCAGGTTTACGATCTGGTGGCTGCGAGAGTGATAACGCCAAACGAGATCCGGCACTGTTATGGAGCGTTGGGTGTGATTCACAACACCTGGCGGCCGGTGCCGGGCCGCATTAAGGATTGGATTGCCACTCCACGCGATAACCTTTACCAGTCGCTTCACACCTCGGTGATTGGTTCCGATGGTCAGTCGTTCGAGGTTCAAATACGCACCCAGGACATGCACCAGATTGCCGAAGAAGGAGTCGCGGCCCACTGGAAATACAAGGAAGGGAAGCGCGGCGCTCGTGACGACGACAACGCGTTTCAGGCTTTGCGGTCGCTGGTTGAATGGACCCAGGAAGTTAAGGACTCTCGCGACTTCCTTGACTCATTAAAACTCGATCTCTATCCCAAAGACCTTTTTGCCTTCACTCCCATGGGCAAGGTCATCCAGCTGCCGCGCGGCGCCACTCCGGTCGACTTTGCTTACATGATCCACTCCGAAGTCGGGAATACCTGCACCGGGGCCCGCATCAATGGCCGCATGGTTCCCTTGCGCAGCCAAATCCAGAATGGAGACGTGGTCGAAATACTCACCTCGTCGAATTCACATCCGTCGCGCGACTGGCTCAATTTTATTGTCACCTCGCGCGCCAAAAACCGCGTTCGTCACTGGGTCGCCGAACAACAGCGTGCGGAGTCGATCGATATCGGGAGAAAGCTTTTCGAAAAAGAAGCTTCGCGTTTCCAACTATCGACCAGGAAGATTTTTGAGAAGGACGGCGATGCTGAAATGAAACGTGTCGCCGGCGAGTATGGTTACGGCCGTGTGGAAGATCTGCTGGCGGGAATCGGCTACGGCAAGCTTATTCCGCGCAATGTAATCGCCAAGTATCTTGGGCAGGAGCAGTTTGAGCAACTCGACAAACAAAAAGAGTCGCGTTTGCGTAGCGGCGTGCGGGCGGTTAAGCGTCTGATTCGGTTGGGTGATGATGCAATCGTCGTCAGGGGCGTCGACGATTTAATGGTGACGCGTGCTCGTTGTTGTAATCCGCTTCATGGTGAGGAAATTGTGGGCTACGTGACTCGTGGAAAAGGCGTGGCGGTCCATGAGAAACGCTGCAAGAACGTGGCCAGTTTGATGATAAACCGCGAACGTATTGTTGATGTCGAGTGGGCCGGCCGGCCGGAAAAGACTGCCTACGCAGTTAAGCTGCTGGCTGTAACCGAAAATCGGACAGGCATGATCGCCGGCATCACCGGGGCCATCTCCGACATGAAGACAGGAATACGTGATGCGCGCGCATCCGTGGCCTCCGACGAAAAAGGGCACATTGAAGTAACGGTCGAAGTTTTCGACGTCAAACATCTGGACAAGGTCATCAACTCCATCAAAGGCGTCCCTGGCGTGCTCGATGTGGAACGACTGCAGGGCGCGGTTTGAACGCGGTCCAAAGTCCAAAGTCCAATGTCCAAGTCCAATGTCCAAAGTCCGCCTAACCACGCAGCCTCTAACTAACTAAGTGACCTCTGAAGTGCGACCTGTGCCTTGCGACACAGACATTGGACTTTGGACATTGGACTTTGGACTATGTCCTTTTGCCCCATCGCGTATTTCCTGATAAAATCCCGCCTTTCGTTTACATGTCTGAAAAAGAGTCAGTGGTAACTGTGAAGCAGATCATCAGGACGGAGCATGCGCCCCAGGCCATCGGACCGTATTCGCAGGCCGTAAAGGTAAACGGTTTTGTGTTCGCTTCCGGCCAGATTCCGATAGATCCCGCTACCGGGCAATTTGTAGAAGGCGGAATCGTTGAACAGACTGAACAGGTACTGAAGAATGTGGCCGCGGTGCTTCAGGCTGCTGGTAGCAGTCTTGATCGGGTGGTTAAGACGACAGTTTTCCTGGCTGACATGGGCGAGTTTGTGGCGATGAACGAAGTTTACGGCAGGCATTTTGGGGAAAACCCGCCGGCGCGTGCCACCGTCGAAGCGGCAAGATTGCCGCGAGACGCCAGGGTCGAAATTGAGGCGATAGCTCTGGCCGAATAAAAAACCGGCGCCCGAGGCATCCCCCAAAAGCGCCGATTCGATTTCTTATAAGGAATCCAGCTACGCCGCTTTTGCGACTTTTCCGGCCTTGATACAACTGGTGCAAACCTTCATACGGCACGCTCCGCCTTGGGGAAGTTGGACTCGAATGGATTGCAGATTGGGATTAAAACGGCGCGGCGTTCGGTTGTTGGCGTGAGAAACATTATTACCGAATTGGGGCCCCTTACCGCAGACTTCGCAACGTTTGGCCATGATTAATTACTACCTCCAGAGCTTTATTAATTGCCGCGGGCTCACAGGACTGAGTGTAGGGGCAATATCGAAACGAAATTTATAACAACCGTTTCCGGGATCGTCAAGTGGACGTGGCCTCTACCGGAAGAACAATTTAGAAGGAGTATCAACACCAAGTGCAAAGAATCGCTAAATCAACTATAGCCGCAGCCTTTTTGGCCACCAGTGCCTTGTTCCTCGGCGCCTGCGCGTCCGGAGGCGGAGCGGACGCCAAAGACGGCACAGTCGCGGCCACTGTCAATGGTAAGAAGATTATGTCCGCAGAGGTAGAGCAGGGAGTTGCGCGCCAGGCTGGAGGACGGCAGTCGTCGCTATCTCAACTCGAGATGGCCCAGGCACGGCTCCAAATGCTTGGCCAGCTAGTCCAGAGAGAAGTGCTGTTTCAGCGGGCTGAGAAAGAGAAAGTGTTGCCGACTGATGATCAGATCACCGCTGCCATCAACCAGCAAAAGCAGCAGAGCGGCATGACCGACGACGACTTCCAAAAGGATTTGGCGGCCCAGTCGATGACGATGGAGTCGTTGCGCGAAGATGCGCGTAAAAGCATCGCCATCAAGAATCTGCAGGACAAGTACAGTTCCAAGATCACGGTCAGCGACAAAGAAGTCGAAGACTTCTATAACAGCAATAGAGAAAGATTCGTAAGTTCGCGCGGTGTAGCCCTGGCGATGATTGTTTCTGACCCGGCTGATAACTCGGCTGCCGGCCTCACCAGCGACGCCAAGAGTGACGCTGAGGCGAAGCTGAAGATTGACAACATTTCTCAACAGCTTAAAGGTGGCGCCGACTTCGCGACGGTCGCTCGAGCCAAGAGCGAAGACCCAAATACTCTGACACGCGGCGGAGATATTGGATTCGCTACCGAAGAGGATCTCAAACAGAACGGGTTTCCCCCGGAGTTGGTCACCCGACTTTTTGCGATGCAACCTGGCGATACCACCGAGCCGATTCGATTCAACAACGGCAAATGGTACGTATTCAAACTTACGGACAAGCGTTTGCAGAATGAAAACCTGACCCTTGAGAGCCAGGGTGTTCGTCCGCAGATCACTCAGGCATTGATCAATACGCGTAAAGACATACTCAACGCGGCTTTACTTGAAGTCGCGATGAACGACGCGAAGATAATTAACAACCTTGCCAGCACGATGCTCAGCACGCCAAGTAATCTTGGCTTGCGCCCGGCGTCATCCGGCAGTGTGCCGGCGTCTTCAACAAGTCCAGCCGCCGCCGCGCCGGCAGCTGCGTCGCCGGAAGCTCCAGCGTCTACGCCGGCTAGTTCGCCAAAACTCTAGGTCGTGGAAAGAGGTTTTCGCGGGTGTGAGAGGCTTAGTCAGCTCCGCACCCGCTTTCTTATGACGGTTACTAAATCGCCGATAATGTTTGGGCCGCGGATTAACGCAGAGCCACGCGGATTTATGATTATTCAAGCTGGTGTCGTATTCATTAACCGCACTCGATTGTCCTGATCCGCGATAGCCCGCGTTTATCTGCGGCCAATTAGTCTTTCAAATGCTCTTTCGCCTTTCAGATGTTCATAAGTCTTACGGCACGCAGGATGTTTTGCGTGGCGCTTCACTGCAAATAAACCCCGGCGAACACGTTGGGCTAGTGGGTCGCAACGGGGCCGGCAAGACAACTGTCTTTCGTCTCGTTAACCTGGAAGAAACGCCGGACCGGGGTGAGGTGATTCGTGCCCGTGGGACGCGGCTGGGTTTGCTTGCGCAACATATTCACTTTGAACCCGGCTCCACCGTCCACGAATCTGCACTTGCCGCCTTCGGGCACTTGCAACAGATCGAGCACGAGATGCACGAGCTCGAGCATCGGATGGCGGAGGCTGAGTCCGACCTCGAGAAAGTGCTTGAGCGTTACAGCGATCTTCAGCACCAATTTGAGCGCGAGGGTGGTTTCGAATACGCGGCCAAAGCCGAATCGATTTTGCAGGGCTTGGGGTTTGATCGCGACACCTGGTCCATGGAGACTGAAAAGCTTTCAGGCGGTCAGCAAAATCGGCTGGGGCTGGTGCGCTTGTTGCTCGCCGAACCTGATGTGCTTCTGCTGGATGAACCGACAAATCATCTTGACGTTGCAGCGGTTGAGTGGCTCGAAGAGTTTCTGCAAAGTTACGCTTCGGCGTATGTGGTCATCAGCCATGATCGCTACTTTCTCGATCGGGCATGCCGTCGCATCATCGAGCTGGAGAATGGGCGTGCGTCGAGCTACACGGGTAACTATTCCGATTACCTTGAAGAACGGGAGGTTAGACGCGAGGCACAGCAGCGCGCTTATGATAACCAGCAACAGTTAATCGCCAAGACTGAGGAATTTATTCGTCGTAACCTGGCGGGACAAAAAACGAAACAAGCGAAGTCGCGTCGCACTCTGCTGGCGAAGCTGGATCGCATAGAAGCGGTCCGCGCGGATCAGTCTTCCGGAGATTTCCGTTTACAGAAGATCGAGCGAACAGGGAACCACGTGTTGATGGTTGACAAAGGGGCGGTCGGATATGGGGACAACGTTTTGGCCCGCGACATCTCGTTTATTCTCCGGCGCGGAGAATGTCTCGGAATCATCGGTCCAAACGGCTCCGGCAAGACAACGTTTCTGAAGACCATCCTCAAAAAGATCCCGGCGCTGTCGGGCGAGGTTCGCTGGGGAACGAAAGTCCAGATCGGCTACTACTCTCAACAGCTTGAAGACCTCGACGATCGAAACGAAATCATTATGGAGCTGCGGCGAGTTGCTCCGTCATCAGCGACGGCCGGAGAGCTGCGTGGCTTTCTGGCAAAGTTTTTGTTTACGGGCGACGACGTATACAAGCACGTGCGCGATTTATCGGGAGGCGAGAAGGGAAGACTCGCTCTGGCGAAATTGATTTATTCCCGCGTCAATGTACTGGCCCTCGATGAGCCCACAAATCACCTCGACATTCCTTCGCGTGAAGCGTTGGAAGAAGCGTTGGATGCGTTTGAGGGAACGATTGTAACGATCAGCCACGATCGCTATTTCCTGGATCGCGTGGCCACGCAGATTCTGGCGCTGGACGATGCACAAAATGCGATTCACTACACTGGTGACTATACGGAGTATCACGATTGGAGAGCGGCGCGTTTGGCTGCTGGACTGCCGCTGATTGAAGATCAAGTCTACAACGTTGTTAATGAAACGCTGACGTTGTCTGACGAAGCCTTGTCGAAACCGGACTCAAACTCTGGGGGAGGGAAATCAAAAGGAAAGAAAGAG
>JBGTCM010000355.1:0-4862 GCA_041748795.1 Pyrinomonadaceae bacterium | reverse complement strand
GTGTCTGACTCGTAGGTGTCGTCGAGGGTTTTATCTTCTTCTTCAATCGGAGGGAGTTCGATGGTGATGCGGTCGGTGGCAGGTTCTTCCAATTCATCGCCGTCGAAGCGGGCCAGGATCACCGTGATGTTATCCTCGCCTCCGCGGTTATTGGCTTCCGCGATCAACTCATCGCAGGCTTTCGCTAGATCCTGATTGCTGGCCACGATGTTTTGAATATCTTCCGAACGCAACTTCCCGGATAAGCCGTCGCTGCAAAGCAGAAGCATATCCCCACGTCGTAACTTTATCCGACCTGTTACCGGCGTTACGTCGCCCTGCGCGCCGAGCGCCTGCAGGATCACATTGCGAAACATGTGGGTTTCGGCTTCAGCCTCGCTAATCTGACCTACATCTACAAGCTGCTGTACCAGAGACTGGTCCTTTGTGGCTAAACGAATCTGATCTCTGCGGATGATATAACCGCGGCTGTCCCCCACCTGAACCAGATCCAACAAGTCGCCGTGAATGGCTGCGCCCGTAAATGTTGCTCCCATGCCTGCGCAACGAGAGTCTTCCTGGCTCTTGTGATGAATGGCGAGATTGGCGTAGACCGTGGCGTTTCGCAGGCAGTCGACCAGGGGAGTGTCCTGGCTACATCCTTCCTGAGGGTCGTTGCCCATCATCATGTCGCGCACGGAATCCACAGCCATGCGACTGGCAACATCGCCCGCCAGCGCCCCGCCCATGCCATCGGAAACTACCAGCACCAGGCCCTTGTTGCCGAGCTCAAACTTTCCCAGGTCTTTTGGCCCGGCGCCATCTGTCCCGGTCCAGGTCTGTTGTTTGGACAGCTCGAGAACGAGAAAGTTGTCCTCGTTTCCGCGGCGGACACGACCTACATCCGATTTTGCGTGTAGCTCAACTTTCATACGGCGACGTGAAGTCGATTCAGGAAAAGGCGATAGCTGTTGAATCTTACCCCGTTCAGATTTTGGCTGTCACTGGTAAAGCAAACTGTTAGTTTGCGGTAAATTCTTCCAAAACGTTGGCTAACCTGAGCCAGCAAACTAACAGTTTGCTTTACGAAGATCAAAATCCAATTCAGATACTATTTAGTGCTTGATCCAGGTCGGCAATTATATCATCCGTGTCCTCGAGTCCCACCGAAACACGCACCAGGCCGTCAGTAATTCCCAACCGTTCCCGTTTTTCCAGGTCCACGGAGGCGTGTGTCATAGTTGCCGGATGCGAGATCAAAGTTTCCACGCCACCAAGGCTTTCGGCAAGTGTGCATAGCTTCACCGACTCCAATACCGCACGGGCAGCTTCCAATGAGCCGACATCGAATGCGACCATCCCGCCAAAGCCATCCTGTTGTCGTTTAGCCAAAGCATGCTGGGGGTGTGAAGCCGAACCGGGATAATAAACTTTCTTTACCTTCGGATGCTCTTCAAGAAATGCAGCGACGGCTCGACCCGACTTGTCATGTTGCTCCATGCGCAGGGCCAGAGTTTTGGTTCCACGCATCACCAGCCACGAATCCAGCGGCGAGAGAATTGCGCCGGCGCTGTTTTGAATAAATCCAATCCAGTTGGCATCCTCTTCGTCGTTTAATACTACAACTCCGCCAATACCGTCCGAATGTCCATTCAAGTATTTCGTCGTCGAATGGACCACGATATCGACGCCAAACTCCAGGGGCCGCTGCAGGTAGGGCGACATGAAAGTGTTGTCACAAACGACGCGTGCGCCGGCCCGATGTGCAATCTCTGAAACCTCCCGCAGATCGGTAACGATCATCACGGGGTTCGTAGGTGTCTCGATAAAAACCATCTTGGTGTTTGGTTTAATCGCCGCTTCCACGTTCAAAGGATCGGACGTGTCGACAAAATCAAATTCAAGATTGTAATTGGCGAGAACGCGCGTGAAGAGACGAAACGTACCTCCGTAGGTATTGTCCGATACGACGACGTGTTCACCCGCTTTCACAAGGCGCAGCGTGGCGTCGATGGCTGCCATCCCGGAAGCGAAAGCAAAACCAAACCGGGCGCCTTCAAGCGCCGCAATGTTCTGTTCCAGCGCGCTCCGCGTCGGATTTTGAGTGCGCGCATATTCGTAACCTTTATGTTTGCCGAGACCTTCCTGCGCGTAAGTTGAAGTTTGGTAAATCGGGACGGTTACCGAACCGGTGGCCTGGTCTGGTTCCTGGCCGCTGTGAATTGCCCTGGTTGCAAAACCCATAGTTTATTAAATCGTAGTGCGTGAATTAGGAATAGTAAAACGCGTAAATCGATCTGGGCGACGCAGTGTGATCTTTCGCGCTAGTGGATTGAATGAGCGTCGCATGGTAGCCCGGGTGTTAGACCGTGTCAATGTGACGTTTGGATGGGTCGTGACGCAGTTTGGAACGCGCGCTTGACCTGTGCCGCGCGATCAATGAAGTCAGTACCACCTCGCGGGAGCGGGTGGGTCCGTTGCTTCCCTATTCAATAGCCTCAATTTGCTTCGCTACCCACCCGCTACCGCGAGGTGGTACTGACTTCATAAACCGCACAGTGGTTAGCCAAACGTACAACAACGTTTGTTAGGGCCTACCGGCAAACATATACGCGAAAGCTGGGATGCAAGGTGCTTTAGTGGTTTTTTCCATGAAAGCGTTTTGAGTTTCAGTAATCGTCGTCCGCATGGCCTGTGCAGGGAAGGACCGTGATGAAGAGAGCCCCGATCTGTTTTTCTATCCTCTGGATAATTTGCGTGAGTGTCGGAAGCGTTATAGCGCAAGAACCCAAACCACCGCAGGAGCCCTCCATTCTGGAGTCGCTTGGGCCGCCACCTCCGCTTCCAAAACCTAAACCAAAGCCAACCGTCGCACCAACGCCGGAACCCGAACCCGAGATAGGGGAAAACGACATCGTGCGGGTGAGTACCGATCTGATTACGGTACCCGCCGAAGTAATGGATCGAAGCGGCCGTTACATCGGCAACCTTCGTAAAGAGGACTTCAGAATTTTTGAAAACGGCGTAGAGCAGGAATTGTCCTACTTTGGTTCTGTCGAACAGCCGTTCACCGTTGCTCTGCTTCTGGACGTCAGCGGATCCACACAAACACAATTACAAGCCATACGTACTGCTGCGAATGCTTTCATCAAAGGCCTGCGTCCAAACGACCGGCTGTTGCTGATTTCGTTTGACGGAAAGATAAATGTTCTCACCGAAGCCGTGACTCTTGCAGAATTGCGTCAAAAGAAACTGCGCCTCGATGCGGTGAACGACGGGACATTGCTATATGAAACCGTAGACTTCGTTCTCAACCAGCGACTCGCGGCGATACGAGGCCGTAAAGCCGTAGTGCTGTTAACTGATGGCGTGGATGGAGGCAGTAAGAAGGCGCTGCTTAAGAAGAATATCCGCGACGCCGAAGAAGCAAACATTACGATTTACACGGTGCGCTATAACACCCTGCCGCAGCTACCCCAGCGACTAAGTCAGATTACTAACCCGAAAGCCCGCGCCCACGTTGAAGAAAGAATGCGCAAGGAATACGTCGTCGGGGCGAGCTACCTTCAGTCGCTGACCGAGAAAACGGGTGGGCGACTCTACAACGCAGACAGTCTTCTTGAAGTGCCGCAAATGTTCCGCCAAATCACGGATGAGCTCGGGCGCCAGTACAGTTTGGGTTACTACCCGAAAGGCCATGCGAATCCCGGAGAACGACGCGACATCAAGGTCCGAACCCGCGTCGCTAATCTTGTCGTGAAAGCGCGTGAGAGTTATACGGCGACGTCGAGCTTGCGTTCAGCGGGACAGGACTGAAAGCTAGATGCTGGATGCTAGATGCTGGATACTAGATGCTAGATACTAGATGCTGCCCGGCGCCCGGACTAACCCACCTCTAATATCTAGCATCCAGCATCTCGCCCTTCGTTGACACTAATCGCCGCATCACGTTAATCTGTTGCCCCGTGAATCACACGGGCTCAAATCCTCCAAACAATTCCAAATTAAAAGCAATCGCAATCATCCCTGCTCGCTACGATTCTGTTCGTTTGCCGGGCAAACCTCTGCTGGAAATCGCCGGGAAGCCGATGATCTGCTGGGTTGTCGAACGCGCCTTGGCCGCCCGAAACGTTGAACGAGCTATTGTTGCGACTGACGACGAACGCGTCTTTCTTGCAGTCACATCCGCTGGACAGGAAGCGGTAATGACACGCGCCGATCATTCGAGCGGCACGGATCGGATTGCAGAAGTGGCCGCCTCAATCGCAGACTTTGAAATCATTGTTAACGTGCAAGGAGATGAACCTCTCATCTCCCCCCAAACAATCGAGCGTGCCGTGGATGAATTGTTGCGCGATACAGAGAAGGGAAGATTCTCGGAAGCGCAGATTGGAATTGTGACAACGTGGGAACCGATCAATACCCCCGACGAGGTGCTAAACCCGGATGTGGTGAAGATTGTTCTCGATGAAGCGGAAAGAGCCATTTACTTTTCTCGTTCGCCCGTGCCCTATCCTCGCGATGCTGTAAGGAAGCATGGAACTCTCGAAACTGCGCTACGAAATGATCCCTCTTGTTTGTCTGGTTTTCGTAAACACACCGGCTTGTATGTTTATCGGCGTGAGGTGTTGCTGGAGTTTGCAAAGTGGCCACCAACGGCTCTGGAACGCCTGGAGTCGCTCGAACAGTTGCGGGCGATGGAGAATGGCGTAAGAATCAAAGCTATCGAAGCGAGTAGTTCGTCAATCGGCGTGGACACTGCGGAAGACCTGGTTCGTGTCCGTGCGATCGTGGAGGAGAAGCGAAATTTGGAGTGCGGCGGCTTGACGCCGCTTTTCGCTGACAATTAGTAAACATCCGAAAGCCAAAAGCGGCGTCAAGCC
>JBGTCM010000354.1:0-21122 GCA_041748795.1 Pyrinomonadaceae bacterium | reverse complement strand
ATTTCCACGCCACCTTCCTGCAGGTCTTTCACGGGCTGGTTTCCGCCACGATGGCCAAAGGTGAGCTTGAAAGTCTTACCGCCAAACGCGCGGCCCAGCAGTTGGTGACCGAAGCAGATTCCAAACGTAGGAACTTTTGCCCCCAGTAACCGCTTGATCTCTTCGACTTCGCTATTCATCGACGCGGGATCGCCGGGACCGTTCGAAAGGAAAATTCCGTCGGGCGAGAGTGACAGTACTTCCTCAGAGCCGGTTGAAGCGGGCACGACGGTTATCCTGCAACCCAGCCGCGCGAGCTCGCGCAGAGAGTTTCGCTTGACGCCGAAGTCGTAACACACCACATGAAATCGTTCTTCACCTTCAGCCACAACCTCGTACGACTCTTTGGTGGTAACAACACTGGCCAGCTCGCGGTTCTCCATTGACGGCGACTGCCGCGCCTTTGCACCCAAACTTGCCTCGTCGAGATCAGTTGTCGACATACAAGCACGCATCGCGCCCTTGTCTCGAATGTGCCGCACCAGCGCGCGTGTGTCGATGCCTTCAATGGCGACGATGTTCCAGCGTTTCAGATAAGAGTCGAGAGTTTCCTGCGCCCGCCAGCTCGAAGCCATGCGACTCGCCTCGCGAACCACAAAACCTTCCACCCAGGGGCGCGACGATTCCTCGTCTTCGCTGTTGACTCCGTAGTTACCGATGAGGGGATAGGTCATGCAAACAATTTGTCCGGCATAAGAGGGATCGGTAAGCACTTCCTGATATCCGGTCATCGATGTGTTGAACACCATCTCGCCAGACGTTTCGCCTTCAGCAGCCCACGAACGACCACGAAAAGTGCGGCCGTCTTCGAGGGCGAGTAAAGCGGGGTTTCGGTTGCTAATTGACATGTTGCTTAGCTGTCATATTTTTACTGGCTACTTTTAATAAACTGTTGCGCTTCGTTGAGCCAGCGTTTATCGGCTCGGTATTTATACGCCGGCGCGGTCTTTACGGCGTCAATGCAAGCCTGCATTGAGCTCGCGGCCTCGCGTTTATGACCGAGCCCTGCATACGCCCGCCCCATCAGGTACAGCCCTTCCGGATCCGAAGGCCGGTTTTCGAGAAATCGCTCCAGCGCGTCGCGACCATCTTCAAACTGGCCGGCGCTGATGTAGGTAGCTCCAACTTCGCGCCATATTTCGTGCAAACTATGTGAAGGATCGCGTGAAACGACCTGCTCAAAATTTTTGATGGCATCGGCCGATCGCTTTTGCGAGCGGGCTATACGGCCCAACTGATAATGCGAGTCGATCTCTTCCTCGTCTATTTGCAACGCGCGTTCGAAGCGCTCCCGAGCCGAATCCAATTCACCTCGCTGCTGATGGATTAAGCCCAGATTGTAGTGCGCTGATGCATCGGCCGGATTCAGAGTCGCCGCCTCGAGGTTCTGTTTGAACGATTCGCGCGCGCGTTGGGTACGTGTGAGCTCGGAAACGTAGCCACGCAACAACAGAAACACCATGATCAACAAAAATGGCGAGGCCAGAATCATTCCCGCTATCGGTATCAATCTGGACGCTGGAATAAGCAGAGTGCCGCTGACCAGGACCACGATGATCGATTGGATCCAAGACAAACGAAACACTGCGCGCACCGCAACGATGGCCCATATCCCGAAGATCCCGAACAAGGCCATTAACGAGAGTGCGGCGGCAAGGAGTTCTGCGCGCAACAGTCCTTGTTCCATCGCCGCCAGAATTTCTGGCGGAAGCTGGCCACGCTGCGCAAGCAGAGTGCCGAGCATCTTGTTCGCCACTGCCTGCTGAACCCCGCTTACAGTTGCGGCAATCGTGAGAACGGTTGCGATCAGGCTGGATCCTGCGAGGGCAAAAAACATCGTCGACGCCAGCGATCCATACTCCTGTTGAAGCAGGAGACGAAAGCTTCCGCGCCGAACAAACATGTTTGAGAGAAATAAGGCTAACGGGCAGAACACAAGGGCGATGATTACCAGCGACCCGCCCGACTGAATTATTACTGAGAAGATGGTTGAAGGGCTGCGCGGGCTACCCAGGAAACCGAGGTACAGCAAGGTTAAGCTATAAAAGAAGAGAGCGTGAGCAATCAGAGCTACCAGCGCAGACGGTGCCAGGGCCGCCCGATCGCGCACTTCTCGCAGGGCACGCCCGGGCGCGTAAAAGACCATCGCAAGCAGCCGTAACCAATCAAGTACGTTCAACTTAGTTCTCACCGCCGGTTAACTATTAAGGCTCCTCGATGGGCATTGGTGCGTCTTGCAGATTGGGCTGACCCTCCGCATTCGGCACCGCGGGGGTAATATTTTCATGATGAATAACACTGGCTGAGGCTAGCGGCCAATAGCGAAATAACGCCTTACCATATACATACTTCTTTGGCACCAATCCCCAACTGCGGGAATCGCTGGAATTGTCCCGGTTGTCGCCCATTACAAAATAATAATTCGGTCTCACATATACCGGCGCCTGACTTCTCGGTGAAATATTCAATCGTGGGTCGAGGTATTTCTCGCTAATCTCAGTGCCGTTTACGCGGATAGTCCCGTCGCGCATCTCAATCGTGTCTCCAGGTAAACCGACAACTCGCTTGATGTAACTCTTCGATGGGTCGTCAGGAAACCAGAAAACAACGATGTCGCCGCGGTCGACCTTCGGCGCCCAACTATACTCATCGTAGTAAATCAACTTATTGACGAAGATTCGTTCACCATCATGAAGTCGCGGCAGCATCGAGGTACCTTCCACCTTGACCGGCTGGACTACAAACACCACCACCAGGGCGGCCACCATCAAAGCAAAAAGGAGGTCGCGGAACAGTAATCTGCTTTCCGACCAAAGCGTATGTCTCGACGCTTCGACCGGTCGGTGCACCTGTATATCTTTATCGTCGTTTATATTGACGCCGCCAAACGGGGGTGGACGCCGGGTTTTGAATCCTAACATTTGAAATCGTCTCTAGGCTGCTCTTGTTCCCTTGCTAAAATCCTGACTTCCTCTGCAAAGGTTGAGGTTAGCTTCCGCCTAGTTGCTTGTCAAACACAAGGAATCGACGCGCTGGAGTTTGTAATCGGTTCCGGTGCATCTAACTCATCCGTGTCGGCCATGGTTGACAGTGTCTGCCGCGCCTCTCTATCATCCTCCCTCAAGTTCGGCTCGAAAAATCCCCAACAGAGGCTCGAACGGAGGCTGACACGCCGTGATCAAACTAGACATCGTTAACCGAGTGGCGGAAAAAACCGGCGTTCCTAAGATGAAGGCCGAGCAGGCTGTGGATGCGCTCTTCCACTCTATGAAGGAAGCCCTCACACGCGGCGAACGCATCGAACTTCGCGGCTTCGGAGTCTTTGTGGTGAAACCTCGAAAGCGGGGTGTCGGCCGTAACCCCCGAACCGGTGAGGAAGTGGCGATCCCATCGGGTAAAACGATCCGCTTCAAACCAGGCAAGGATCTGCAAGTGAGTGACGATGTGGAAATTAGCGGCGAACCGGATTCGGAGGATTCAGACTTCGAGTAAACTTACAACGCGTTTGATTAAACTGCAGAGGCTAGAGCGTCGATAATCCAACGTTCTAGCCTCTGCTTTCGAAAAAGTGTCATGTCAGAATCCGTAGAAGTAATTCCACCGTTTGTTCCGTCACGAGAGGGTATTGAAACGATGGCCTGGCAACCGGTTGCACGGCCTACGGTGCGCGAGTGGCTGAAACATTCGGGCCTGTTCGTTCTCACTTTCCTAACCACCACTTTTGCCGGAATTGTCATTGCTTCTCCCTACCCTCGAGTCGCCGAGCCTGCCAGCACAGGAATCATTGGGTATGTTCTGTATGTCCCCGAATACTATTTTCGACTCGTCGGGGCGTTCATGTCGCAGGCAATCGCGAACCCACCGCTTCTGGTCGAAGGGTTAACATTTTCGATCGCATTGTTGGTTATACTCACGGCCCATGAGATGGGCCACTACATTGCCTGTCGCCGCTACGGCGTGGAAGCGACGCTGCCGTTTTTCATTCCGGCGCCGCCGCTTTTCCTGGCGGGAACGTTTGGCGCGTTCATAAAGATGAAGTCGCCGATTCCTTCACGCCGAGCGTTGTTTGATATTGGATTGGCCGGGCCCTTGGCCGGGTTTGTTGCGTTGGTGCCCATTGCCGTGGTGGGCGTGCTGAACCTTCAGACAGCGCCGCCTCTCGAGGGACCCGGGATCATATTCAATGATCCGCTTTTGATTCGAATCATTGCGAGGTTTACCGGCGCCAACCTGGCCATCGCCATGCCTAACTCATTCTACATGGCGGCGTGGATAGGACTGCTTGTGACAAGTCTAAACTTAATGCCGGTAGGTCAACTCGATGGCGGGCATGGAATGTTTGCGCTCTTTGGGCCACGCGCTCACAAGCAAGTGGGACTGGCGGCATTTGTCACGATGGCGCTGGTTGCAGTGTTGGGATTTGTTTGGTACGGCAGTCCGAGTGGTTTCCTGTATACCGTTCTGCTGGCAGTAATGCTGAAGGTCCGACATCCGGCGCCACGCGTAATGGAACCGCTAGGCAGGCGACGCGCCATCATCGCCATCATTACCTTGGTTGTTTTTGCGTTATCGTTCTGGCCGTTTCCCATCGCGATTACGTGAAGCCCGCAGGTTTTATCCGCAGATTACGCGGATTGGATAAAACAGTTACGCCGTGCCAAAACAAAGACCGGACTGTCTGACCAAATCGGCGGAATCTGCGGAATCTGCGGATGTCAGTTTTCGCAGGCGGATTAGGTCGTGGCAGGCAGAAGTCCTTTGATCTCGCGAACTACTTTGGCCACTTCCTCCTGATCTGCCAACGCAATCATGAAAAACTTGTAGCCTTCGTGGAAACAGATTACGCCGTTGGCAAACAGCCAAACGCCGCCGAGAAAAGGGTTACCGCCAACTAGCCAGCTCACCGGCGCTCCAGCGACTCCGCCTGAGGACACAATCGTGGCAAACATTGCCGCGCCGGCCGCGCAACTGAAAGCCCCCAACAAAGGCGCCCCTACATACTTCGTGATGTTTCGTTCAAACTCTACTCGCTCGCGTTCAGCTTCTGACAATTGCCCCTGGGCGATCAGCTCTTCTTTCTTGCGCAAATAAGAGTCAAATCTTTCGCTCAACTTGCGGGCGCCGAAGATCGGCAATGCCGAGTGGGTCAGCCAATGAGGGTGCGCTCCAAGTAGAACCGCATCGACTCCCGGAAACGCAGCCCCCATGCGAACACCTAACACCAGGGAGAATGTCACGGCGGCAGCCTTCCCTGGATTCTCCTTGACCCAGTCACGGGCTTTAATAATTCCGGCTGTAGCGGCCGTCGACGCGCGCGTTACCTTCGCTCCAGTGTCATAGACCTTTGAGGCGTTATCGTAGTAAACCTTGGCATCGTCAATCACTTCATTGGCCTTTTTCCCGGCTTCACCGGCCGCATTCCTGATGACGTCTCCCGCTTTCTTCGCACCTTTGACAGCTTCGTCCGCCGCTCTACGGGCTTTGTCGCCCACCTGGCGCTCGTCTGCTAAACGCTCAGCCTCCACCCGCAGCTTCTCTGCTCCGGAGGTTACGCTCTGGGCTCCTCGTTTCGCAGCTTCGCCGGCTACGCGAGCGCCTTCATCCACCAGGTCGGAAATTGAATACTTCTCTTCCAGCTCTCGGGCCTTGCGGCGCACGGTCTTTTGCCAGTCATCAATTGTATCTTTGTAGTCAGCCATAAATAGTCACCAGATCAGCCCTTTAGTGCCCTTATTTGCTCGATCCCTTGCATATCAAACGTCTCCTCTTTCATAGGTACGCTTTGGACCTGCGACGGGTTCAATCCTTCATCGGATTCCCCGGCATTATGTAATACGAATCTTGCGCGGTCCACGTCTTCATGCTACAGTGCGGCCATTCAGTGGTTGTCTGCTTGGCTCTACCACTCGCCTTTAGAGATAGTACAATAGCTGAAGAAGTTCAAACCTCGGGCACGCACCAGGGAACCCTTACGTTACCGAATACTCATAACCTGCGATTGGACCACCGCGAGTTAGAGATTCGTAAGGGCGTCGAATCCAAAGCCTTTACTCCATCTCTTTAAGAGTGACCCCCATGAACGATATTGAATTAAAAATCAAGACCCCCCGCCGCCCTCATGATCTGACACCTTCAGACCGGGCCCGAATAATCCGGCAACTCGAGTTTGGCGCCAGTCTTAGCGACCGGACGGTCGCGGAATTTGCTCGTTGCTCGGTAATGCTTGAGGCCCGCCGCCGGCGTTTTGTTTATCGCGCGGGCGAGCAGGCTGATGCGTTGTACGTGATTGTCAAAGGCCGCATCAAGCTATGCCGTATTGAACCGAACACGGACCGCGAAGCCGTGATTGATATCCTGCCGCAAGGTTCGTTGTTTGGTGACTCGGCCCTCTACTCGAATGCGGGGCGCCGGGAAAACTGCGCAGTCGCCTACGAAACATGCACGTTGCTGAAGATTCCCGCCCCGGAATTCAAGACCGCCATGGCCGGGGAACCTCAGCTTCATGAATACACGTTTCGACTGATCGGCCAACGCCTCGAACGGGCTGAGCAGCGACTGGCTGATTTCGCCCTCAACGCAATCCCTGCGCGTCTCGATAGACTCCTGGCTGATTTCTCAAACCGTTACGGTGTGCGCGAATCAGAAGGCGTATTGATCGACATCTCATTGCCTCATCGGGAAATTGCTTCGATCGTAGGTTCGACCCGCGAAAGCGTCACCGTTCGGTTAAACGCAATGCGTCGCGAAGGCACCATCGAGTTCGTCAATAGACGGATATTAGTGAAGCGTCCGGAAGGACTGCTGCACTCGGTGAGTGAAGTGCCGCTGGCGAATTAACCCGTCGACTGATTCCCTGGCAAATACTCCGCGCGGATTTCCTATCAATGAAGTGTCCCACCTGCGACAAAGACGTAAAGTGGCAGGACAATCCCTTCAGGCCTTTTTGTTCCGAACGCTGCAAGCTCGTGGATCTCAGTAAATGGGTGAGCGAAGAGTATCGAGTGCCCGGGCGTGAAGCTGTCCCGGAAGCCGGCCTGGATGATCACACTGGCCCTGAAACTGAGAAGGAACATTAGACCGCGACAACTGCGATCTTCTTTTGGTTGGCCAGCGCCAGCATCGGATCGCGGTCAAACATAAGAGTCTTACCGGCGCTGATTGCGAGACACGTGGCCCCGGCTTCGGCCATTCTTTCGATTGTGGGAATGCCAACTACCGGCACGTCAAATCTCATGTCCTGGTTGGGCTTCGCGACTTTCAGAACCGTTAGGGCACCGCTGCTCAACTTAATTACCCCGAGGGTGCCCTTACCTCGCATCAGTTCGCCAGCCCTCTGAATCGTAGCGTCAGTTCCCTCCATGGCTTCAATTGCCACGCAAGCCTTCCCACGAACGACAATAGTCTGGCCCAGATCAAGGCGCGCGATTTCGCCCGCAATATCCAGTCCGTATTCAATGTCAGCGCGTTCGGCGGCGGTCGGCTCGCGAGACGTCAACGTACCAACAGCCGGTAAGTAGTCTTTTAGAAAAAAAGTTGAATCAATCAGATCGATGCCCTCGCTTGCGAGTTCAGTGGCGATGGCTCCGATTAATGAATCGGTATTGCGGCGCGGCAGCTTCAACAACACCTTAAGCATCCGCGCGTCGGGGATGGCACGACTAAAAATCTGCACATGCCTGACCTGGCCGGCCATGATGGCTCGATCCACTCCCTCACCTTTGAAGAAGCGAATCATCTTGCCAAGCTGACCAATGCCTACCCAGGTTAGCCGATCCACCTGGCGCTCGAGTTCAGGATCAGTCTCTTCGCGAATGGCTGCTACCGATAGCGAAACGCCGGCCCGGCGCGCGCCCTCGGCCACCATAAAAGGAAATCTGCCGTTACCGGCAATTAGTCCGTAGCGCATGATAAGGGATGAGGGATGAAGGATGAGGGATGAGGGAGAACTGCTTATTCATCCCTCATCCTTCATCCCTCATCCCTTATTTTACGACTCCTCGCTCGGAAGTCTCTATGAATGTCACGAGTGTTTCCACTTCCGGAGAGTCTTTGATGTCTTCTCGGATTTTTTCGAGTGCTTGTGACGTGTTCAGTTTTGAGGAGAGCAGAAGATGAAATGCCTGGTGGAGCGCCTTGATTTGTTCTCGACTGTAACCGCGGCGCTTCATTCCCGTCGTGTTTAAGCCATAACACCTGGCATGGTTACCCACCGTTAGCGCGAAGGGCAGCGCGTCCTTTACTACTACGGAATACCCGCCAACATAGGCTTCTTTACCCACGCGACAAAACTGATGCACCCCCGAATACGCTCCGACGTTGGCGTGGTCCTCGATAATAACGTGGCCCGCCAGAGTAGCTGCGTTAGCCATGATGACCTTGTTGCCGATGATGCAGTCGTGAGCGACGTGTGCCTGGGCCATAAGCAAACAATCGTCGCCGATCTGAGTCAGCATTCCCCCACCGACAGTGCCGCGATGTATGGTTACAAACTCCCGGATCATGTTGCGTCGGCCAATCCGTGTTTCGGAAGCTTCTCCCTTGTACTTCAAATCCTGAGGGGCCAGACCGATCGAGACAAAAGGAAAAACGCGAGTGCCCTCGCCAATGGTTGTGTGGCCATCGATGACACAGTGAGATTCCAGTCGAACGTCGTCTTGTAGCTCCACTTCATCATTAACAATGCAGTATGGACCAATGTAGCAGCCGGTCCCGATGCGTGCGCGTGAACTAACAACCGCGGTGGGGTGGACGTTGTTGGGTTTTGTGGCAACAGCCATGAAAGCAAAAATTGAAAAAAGGGGAATGGGTTAGGGGGAAAGGGAAGAGGTGATGATGCCTTTGGCGAACTTCCCCTTTACCCCTTCACCTTTTCCCTTGATTACACAGCCGACCCTCGGTCGGCTACTATACTCATGATTTCCGCGTTAGCTACTAGTTGACCTTCAACTTTAGCTTCGCCTCTCATCCGCTGGACGCGCGATCCAATTCGCAAGGCGGTGACTTCGAGCGTCAACGTGTCACCTGGAACCACCGGCCGACGAAAGCGTGCTTCTCTAATTCCTGTAAACAGTACTAGTTTTTCATCGCGATCCTCAATTTCACGAAGCGCGAGCACTGCTCCAACCTGGGCCAGGGCCTCAACCACCAGTACGCCAGGCATCACCGGCGCGCCGGGGAAGTGTCCCTGGAAAAACGGCTCGTTGATGCTGACTTGCTTGATGCCAACGATGCGTACTTTCGGCACCAGCTCCACGATTCGATCCACGAGGAGAAACGGGTACCTGTGCGGCAGGAGTTTTTGAATTGCTTGTGAATCTAAAACAGTTTCCATGGTCACAATGAAAAGACGCGGCCCGCGGCATTATCTACCGCATCGCCGCGTCTCAAACGAGAAGCTTCCAACCCAGGTTACGGTTGCGGCGTAACTGCCGCAGCCGCAGTTGCGGGATTCTTGGTATTAAACTCGTTAATGAAAGGCCGAGTGATATCCAAAGCGTCAGCGGCGTAAACCAGCGGAACCTGGCTGCCATCGATAATCACGTGGATATTATGGGACTTGGCATAAGCTTCGAGGGCCTTACCGATGTCTTCCTGCAGCGGCGAAAACATTTCCGTACGGCGCTTGTTATAGGCGGCCTGCGCGTCTTCACCCTTGCGCTGAAAATCTTTCTTCAGTTGATCGAGCTGCTCTTGTTTGTTCGCGATCGTCTTGGGATCCGCTACGGCAGCAGTCTTGCTGATGTCGTCGGTCAGCGTTTGAATCCTTTGCTGCAGTGTCTGCAGTTCGGTCTGCCGCGGCTGGAATTCACGGTTCAAAGTCGTGATCAGCGTATTAAATCGGCCGATACCGGTTTTGGCATCGAGAAAGGCATCCGAGTAGATCAAGGCGATCTTGCTCTCCGGGACATTTCCCGTGGTCGTAGCCGGTGTGGTTGCGGGCGCTGCCGGTCGTGTCTGTGCCCACGCTGGTGAAACAGCAAGGGCAAGGACGAAGGCAAAGGCGAAAACTAATTCTTTCTTCATGACTTTCTTGTATTGCTCCTCAAATAAGGCGGTTGGTCGAGTCACTTAGTTGTTCAGACCACCGCGGGGGTTGGCTTTGGTGATTAAAAGGTTCGCCCTACGCTGAAGCGGATAACTCTCTTTTTCTCCCTAAAGAAGAAAGGAAATCCGTCAATGAGCTGGTCTTCTCTAGCTCGGGGATTATACGCAAAGATCAGCCTAAAAGGCACGTTGATAACGGGTACCTGTACACGGACTTCCATCCCCAGGCTGGCCCGGTAGTCGGTAATCTTATTAAAAAGACTGTCCTGAAGGCGGAGCACGGTGTTGGTTTGTGTCTCGCCGCGCAGGAACACTCGTTGGAAACCGAACGGCAAGCCGGTTACCGGGTCAAAAGCGCCGAGGTTTCGCGCGTTATCAAGTTCCTGCTGGGTCACAAGTCGATTGTCACGCACTACCAGTCCCGGAGTGCCCCCAAAGCCCACCACAGCCAGATCAGAGTTATTGGCGCTACAGGCGGCGAAGGCCGTCAGGCTCGCCCGTTCTACCAGGAAGGGCGACCTGGGACAGCGGATTACGCCAACAGTTTGCAGAAAAGGTTCGTCATTAAGGAAGTTGCTTGAAAACACCTGTTCGTTCTTGCCACGAAAATTAAAGGCGGAACCAATATCTGCAAATGCCGCCAACCCGACTGTTCTTCCGATGATCGGAATCCGATACTCGAAGTTGCCCAGCAACTGTGTGTCTGCACCGATCGGATTGTAGATTCTCGGTAGCTGCGCAATGTTTGATCCTGAAATCCCTGTAAAGGTGCCGATACTGCCGAGCGACGCCGGTAGACCCGGAACCGGAACCGGGTCTTCCACCGGATTTGACGCGAGCACCACGTTTCTCGAGGTTACGAAAGTATCGAGGGGCGCGATCGGGCTGATGTGGCGAACGTTATAGCCACGGATACTAAACTCATCCCCGAGGAAGAAGCGTTCGAAGATAGGGACTCCATCGACGAAGGCCAGCGACTGAGAATTTCGAACTTTTGGCGAAATGGCAAAACTACCGACGGTTCCGGCGATGATTCGGAAACCAAATACTTCCGGATTCTCCGACCTCTTCCGCCTCATAGGAAAGAACTGCGAGTAAGAAAGTGTGGGCTGATAAGTGCGAACGTCACCGCCAAGACCCGCGAGTGCAACTGCGAAAGATAGTTCTCTTCCGCTGGTCGGGTCGACACTGGCGTTTCGTGTGTCGTAAGCGAAGCTGAGCGTTCCCCGGCTGGTAATGATGCTGTCCTGGGCATAAATAACCGGAATGAATCTGGATGGATTCTCCGGATCCTCGTTTACTTCAGGGTCCTTCACGGTGGAGGTAGAAAACTGATAGGACAAGCCCACGCGCGAAAACTGTGTAAAACGGCGCTTCCGGTAAAACTCGGATAGCGGAGCACTCGCGAAGATAGAACCACCGTATGACGTACGGGTGAAAAGGTTTTCGTCGCTGACATTCAGGAAATCGAGCTGGTCGCCTGACAGGCCCTGCTGGGCTTCGAGGTTCTGTGAAAGGAACGTCCCCTCACCGAAAAACTTTTGCGTATAACCAAACAGCGAAAAGCCCGCCGTGATCGGACGGTTCCTGATGTAAGGCTCAGTGAAAGAAAACTGGAGATACTTTTGACGGTTGCCGGCAGACATGTTTAGCGAAAGTATTTCGCCTCGGCCGAGAAGGTTATTAGTTGAGTATTCCAGGCCAAAGAATGACCCACCAATACCGGACAGGCCGCCATTGAAGGATATTTGCTGACGCCCGCGCTCGGTCACCTTTAGGTTGACGTCAACCGTTGCTTCTTCGTCGTTCGTTCTGAAGTCGGCGTCTTTGTCCTTGTCGATAGGATCGAAATAACCAAGCTGGTTCAGTTTGATAATCGAATATTCCCAGGCCGTTTGGTTATAGATGTCGCCTTCATTGACCAACACTTCGCGGCGTAGGACGTTGTCGCGTGTAAACGTATTGCCGATAAACTCGAGACGCCGCAGGGAAAACTGCTTGCCCTCTTCGATTGTGATTAGAAAATCAACGATTCCCTCTTCAGGCTTTTGCGGATTTTCCTTGAACGTTGGGGTGGGCTCCGCTGTGTATTCAATGAAACCCTGTGCGCCGTAATACTTCTTGAGGTTTTCAAACAGCGCCTTACCGATCTTTTCACCGTTGGCTACGTCACCCTTTTGAAGTCCGATAACGTCGCGAACGTTCTGTTCGGAGAAAATCGAGTTGCCCTCAATCTTCATCTCCCCGATGCGGTAGAGCTTTCCTTCTACAATCGGGACAGTAACTCGCAGGCCCTCGTCAACTGAAGAAATCAACGGAAGCGGTAGTATGGGGAAACCCGTTCGCCGGGGGCCAACACCCTCAACTCTTGGTTCGCCGTGACGCGCCTGGAGGTAGCCTTTTGAGCGCATGTAGTTGTCGACATTGCGCAGATCGAAGTCGAGCTTTTGGCGATCAAGTATGTCCTGGCCCCTAAAGCGAGTAATCAGCCCCGCCTCTTTTACCAACTTCATCGAGCCGCGAAGCTTGCCGTCGCTGAAAACACTGTTGCCCTCGAATTGGATTTCGACTACGCGAACACGCTCTCCCTCGTTAATTAGGAAAGTAAGCGCCGTTGACGTCGCTGAGACCTCGTCGCGTCTTTCTTCGATGGTGGCGTTTGGATGGCCCCGAGCAGCAAGCAACTCCTTCAATACCCGAATAGCGTTGCGGGCTTTCACCGGATCATAAGTGCTTTCCTTGGAGATACCGACGCGCCTTTCGCGAAACGCCTTGAGCACGTCTGATTCCGGAACGCTCTTAAGTCCTTCAAACTGCAAATCACGAATGATTGGGAGTTCCTTAACTTCGAAAATCACGTTGACGCCGCCGCGCGCTCCGTCCTCAACAAGGACCCGCGTTGCGGTCTTATCAAAGAAACCCAGAGTCAATATTGCCTGTAAATCACGCTGGACTTGTTGTTCGTTATAAGGGTCGCCGGGGCGCGTTTGGACGTAATAGAGGACGTCGTCTTTTCTGAGGCGTCGATTGCCGGTAATTTCAACCGACTCAACGAGGCGTTGGCCCTGTTGTGCATTAACAGGCCGGGGTTCGAAGATCATGGAAGCCAGCAGGATGATTCCGCTCAAAAGTATGAGCAAAAACCCGCGATATGAATGCATAGGTGCCTTTTCCCTCAGGTGCTTACCAGATCTCAGATACTTCGGGGGAGCGTAAAATGGGCTATAAAATTTATCTGCTCGAAATAAAGGCGAAACGGCCCAAGCTTGAATATGCTCAACGACTGTGGAACCCTTTGATTCCGAAGTGCAACAGTCTCGTTGCCAAAGCTTGTCCAGCAAAGTCGCGCATTATACCCAACCCGCCTCGCAAAAGTAAAAAGGCAAGGGAAACAGGTGCTGGTGCAGTTTGATTTCAGGCAATCAATTACAGAGCTCAGCGCGGTAGCGCGGTATCCTTTAGGCTACTCAAGATAAAGCAATTACGCCTTTGTAATGCTCGCCGCCTCCAGCATCCCGCGCTACCGCGCCGGGTTCTGTAATTGACTAGCGAAACTGCATCAGTAACCAGCAAACGACACTGTTGCGACGTTCCTTTGCGGGCGCCGTTCGGCGGCGCGAAAAAGGGGCGCCCATTGAAAGACGCCCCTACAATATCGTCACTCAAAACCCGGATCAGTGGATTAGAAGCGCATCATCAGGTTCTTCGACACCCACCGGGCGGTAGTTAAGCTCGACCCCATCGAGGAAAACCTCAATTAGAGAAGCTCCGACCAACTGCCCCTGAATAAGGGCCTCTGAAAGCGGGTCTTCGACGTATTTTTGCAGCGCACGGCGCAGTGGACGCGCTCCATAAGAGCGGTCGGCGCAGGTCTTCTCGACGATCCAGCTCTTGGCTTCGTCAGTTAGTCTGACTTCGAATCCGTGCCGCAACATCGTGCGATTAATCTGTTCTATCTGAAGTTGGATAACGTCGAGCAATTCATGGCTAAAGAGCTCGTCAAAAATAATGATTTCATCGAGACGATTGATAAACTCCGGATTAAACGTTTGCCTGACGGCCGACATCACCATCTCTTCCATCTTCTCTCTGGTCGCATCGGTGGTTCCCTGGAAACCCATTGTGCCCTTCTTTTGAATGAAGCGGGCGCCGATGTTCGACGTCATGATGATGATGGCGTTTTTGAAGTCCACCGCATTGCCCAGCGCGTCAGTAAGAATGCCGTCCTCAAACACCTGCAACAGAACGTTGAAGATGTCGGGGTGTGCTTTCTCAATTTCGTCAAACAGCAGAACCGAATAAGGCGCACGTTTGATGCGCTCGGTAAGCTGGCCGCCTTCTTCGTGTCCCACGTAGCCTGGAGGCGATCCGATTAACTTTGAAACGGAATGTTTCTCCATGAACTCAGACATATCAAAACGAATCATCGCCCGTTCGCTGCCAAACAATACCTGCGCCAGCGCACGTGCCACCTCAGTTTTGCCCACGCCCGTCGGGCCAAGGAAAAGGAACGAACCAACAGGCCGAAGCGGATTCTTTAAACCGGCCCGCGATCTCCGAATAGCTCGCGCGAGCGCCGAGATTGCCGGGCGTTGAGAAACGATGCGTTCGTGCAGTTCCACCTCGATCCGCAGCAGCTTGTGCGTCTCCTCTTCTTTCAGCGAGGTTACCGGAATTCCTGTCCAACGAGCGATGACTTCTTCGACATCGTCACGCGTCACCTGGGCCGAGACCATCTCGTCGTCGTCACTTTCCTCTTCAATGCCGAAAGCAGAATCGGGTTCTCGGGACCACTCGCTAATCTGACTCCAATCGGAGAGATTTCCCTGTTCCCGACGAACTCTGAGCTTCACCCGCGCTCCCGCTTCGTCGATTACATCAATTGCCTTATCCGGCAAAAAACGATCTGGAATGTAGCGGTGCGATTGATAAACAGCTGCTTCCAATGCTTCATCGGTGTAATGGACCTGGTGGAAACTCTCGTAACGCTCGCGCACGCCATCAAGAATCTCGACTGCCTCTGCTTCGGAAGGTGGTGGAACCTTAACCGCCTGAAAGCGCCGCTCCAACGAACGGTCCTTTTCAATAGACTTGCGAAATTCCGCCGGTGTGGTGGCGCCGATACATTGAATTTCGCCGCGCGAAAGTGCGGGTTTCAAAATGTTTGCCGCGTCTAACGAACCCTCGGCTGAACCCGCGCCCACCAGCGTATGCAACTCATCGATGAAAACGATGTACTGCGGATTCTCGATCAACTCCCGCATGATTTGCTTCAACCGCTCTTCAAACTGTCCTCGGTATTTAGTGCCGGCAACGATTAAAGAAAGATCGAGCGAAAGTATCCGCTTGTTTTCGAGAAACGAAGGAACCTCGCCTCTAACGATTCGTTGGGCAAGTCCTTCGACGATTGCGGTCTTGCCTACGCCGGGTTCGCCAATCAACACAGGATTGTTTTTCGTGCGCCGGCAAAGAATTTGGACCAGGCGTTCAATTTCAGCTTCGCGACCGATCAATGGATCGAGCTTGTCGTTAGAGGCGTCGTCAGTCAGGTCGCGGGAAAACTCAACCAGATGTGGCGTGTCTTTCTTTTGCGAGCTGCGCGCGTCCACCCCCGACTGGCGGGCTATCTCGTCGCGCACGGCGTTCAGTCGCAAACCGCGCTCGTAAAGAATTTCGGCGGCCATCGAACGGTCTTCTCTCAGAAGTCCGAGAAGCAAATGCTCCGTGCCGATGTGACGATGCTGCAGCCGATCGCTCTCTTCATGAGCGTAAGCAAGCACTCGCTTGGTTTCGGGAGCCAGCGGAAGTTCAACCGAAGTGGAGATCTTTTCGCGCAGCAGCGTGCGCCCTTCGATTTCTTTGCGAATAGACTCGATCGAAACCTGCGCCCTGGGAAAGAAGCGTCCGGTCAAAGTTTTGTCTTCCCGCATTAGTCCCAGAAGCAGGTGTTCGGGCTCGATTGCGGGCGCGCCAAACTGTGACGCTTCATAACGTGCAAAGAAAATTACGCGGCGTGCTTTTTCGGTGTAACGTTCGAACATTCGTTTTTTACTCGTCGAACAGGCCCTTATGATTACCGTGCCGGGCGACTTAAACACTCGCCCGGCAACAGGTCGGCATTATAACCCATCAATGAGAGTGCAAGAAGGTTTGTAAGGTTTCCTCAGGATAAAAGTCCCAAGCGTTGCCTTATTTCAGATGTGTCGGTCCTGGTGCGAAACCCGCGAATTAGATCTCGTAAAGCTTTCCGTCCCTCAACCTCAAGCTGCGATCGCAGGCGGACGCGAGTCCTTGATTATGTGTAGCAACAATAACTATGGCGGGGGTTTCTTTTGCGTAATTTATGAGGGAAGCCGCGATCGCGTCGCCTGTGGCTGAATCAAGGTTGCCCGTGGGTTCGTCTGCCAACACAATTGCGGGCCTGTTCACGAGCGCGCGACAAACAGCTACTCGCTGCTGCTCCCCGCCCGATAAGTCTCCGATCAGATGGGAGCCCCGGCTCTCGAGACCCACGGCTTGCAGAATGAACTTCGCCGCCATTATTGACTCCCTCGGTCCCTTACGGCTGATCCGCAGCGGCAAACTCACATTCTCCTCTGCCGTGAAATCCTTAAGCAGATGATGAAACTGAAATATCAAACCCAGGCGCCGGTTGCGAAAGTGGGACAGTGCGGAAGCGGACGCGTTGTGGATCGCAAACTCTCCCGCCATCACACTCCCGTGGTCTGGTTCTTCAAGACCGGCCAGCAAGTGCAATAGAGTTGATTTGCCGGCACCGGAGGAACCGACGATCGCCACCGTTTCACCCGGCGCAGCGGACATTGAAACCCCGCGTAAGACTTCGATTCGCTCACCGGAAGGCGACGAAAAGCTCTTGCGAAGATCGTGGACGTGTAGTCCAAAGTCCAAAGTCCAAAGTCCAATGTCTGGTTGGCCACGTTGACTGGTCGAAGCCAACGGCGATTGTAGGGCTAAACCTTTGGCAGCTTCAGAAGCACCTACCGCTTCGGTACTCGACTTTGGACTTTGGACTTTGGACATTGGACTATCTTTAGACTTTGGGCATTGGACTATCTTTAGACTTTGGACATTGGCCTAAGCTTACGAGTCGCGTAACAGCTCAGCTGGACGAATCTTTGCCGCAGCTTGTGCCGGGTACAAAGTGGCGATAATGCTCAGGGCAATCGCCACAGTCGCCGCCAGCGCCATGTCGCGCAGATTCAGATTGAGCGGAACATTTCCGATGGAGTACACATCCGCCGGTAAACTGATCAGTTTGAAATGATTCGCAAGGAAGGCTGTCACTGCCCCGAGCAACACTCCAATCAACGCGCCGACCACGCCTGTTATCGCCCCTTCAATCATGAAAAGGCCCATGATGCTTTTGCGGGTTGCACCCATGGCATTAAGGATTGCTATATCTTGCCGCCGTTCAGTTACGACAAGAATCAAGGTTGTGGTTATGTTTAGCGCAGCTATCAAAATGATGAGCGCGATGATTATCAGTCCGACACGCCGCTCCAGCGTCAACGCCGTAAACAAAGGACGATTCGCGTCCTGCCAGTCGATCGTTGTATACGACGGACCGAGCAATTCACGGATTCTGGCGGAGGCTTGCTTGACGTCGTAAATATCTTTTACCTGAATGCTGATCACCGAGGCAGCATGAGCACCGCCGCCAAAAGCAGCCGCCGTGTCCAGCGGAAGGTAGATCCAGGTCGAGTCGTATTCGAAAAGTCCTGTGCGAAAAGTTCCGGTTACGCGGGCGCTACGCCGGGTCACAGCATTGGATCGAAGCACTGAACTTGCCGCGATGATCTCCGCGCGGTCACCTACCCCCAGTCCCGTTTGGGCCGCCAGCTCGACGCCGAGCAATACGTCCGGCAAGTTTTGCCCTGCTTTCTGCTTTTCGAATAATGGGCCGACTGAACCTTCTATGACTGAAGACGCAATGTCTGATTTTGTTTGTGGAGAGGATTCGTCAATGCCGCGCAGCACTGCAAAGGTTGAACCCTTTGGACCAGTAATAACGGCGCCATCGTAGGTGGTGCCTGTTGCCGCGGTCACACCCTGCACCTGCCGGATGCGGTCAGCCGTCGAGGCGTAATCCGGCATTGGCTGGCCGTCGCTACGGGCGACAGTAATGTGGGCCGTGCCGCGCAGAATCTTGTCGCGCATTTCGTCGCGAAAACCGTTTGCCAGCGCCAACGCGACAATTAATGCGGCGACACCCATCGCGATCCCCGTAAGCGCTATGAGCGTAGTCACTCGGGCGAGCTTACGCTTACGGCGTGAACGCAGATGACGAAGGGCGAGAAAAAATTCGTACGGCATAAACAGTAGGACAGACATTCCTGTCTGTCGGTCTCAATCAAGAAGGCAGTGTTGGGGCCAGGGTCAACTTAAAACTGCCGTCTATGCTCAGTCAGACAGGCAGGAATGCCTGTCTTACTAGCCCGTCAATGGCGCACACTTCTTCGTATCCTCAGGCCGATTCTCCGGCAGAAGTCGCTCAAGTTGAGGCGCGTCGTTTGCGGTTTGATCGTCCTGCGGTCTCAACTCATAAATCGTGTCCGTCACCAGACGAAAACGGAAATGCTGCTGCAAACTCGCAATCACCGGAAGCTCATGGCGTTGCCATCCGCAAGGCATCCACCATCTTGGATCACTATCGATAAACACACGCCGGCCTTCTTTGAAATGCTCCTCAATTACTGGAACGAGATTCTTGTCTCCGGGCCAGCCTCCGCCCGTTCCAATTGTTTTCCATGACCCGACGCCCATCGACTTCCAATAGATCACAGCAATCGTTTGCGCGCCCGACATCATTACGGCATCGCGAGGCACTATCTCCAGTCGATGGCGATAGTCCCTGCTGATGGCTCGCCGTTCTGCAAATTGCCGGCTGGCACGTCTAACTAGAAGGCCAAAGGTGGTCCCGACTACGATTACAGCAATGGCGCATGCAGCGAATGCTGTCCGTTCGCGTTTGGCGAATCGCTGCGCCAGGCGAATCAGAAAACACGCGCAGAGCGGAGCCAGCGCAGGCAATCCGGTTAGAAAATATCGCCAGTTAACTGACGTGCTGTAGTTGAAAAATAAGGCGAGGTCGCCTAACAAACCGATTGCCGCGAGCAGCAGCATAGGAGAGAGTCGGCGGATACGCCATTCACTTACGAAAGCAAACGGAAGCGAAAGAAAAACCAGAGGTGCGCTGGCAAAAAAGAACCCCACATAAGGCGGAAGATTTTTCAGTGTCAGCGCCGGGTGTCGCGCAGATTCCTGTCGCATTGATTCGCGCCACCCGTGCCAGACTGTGTTGTAGTGCGGGTCGGTAAAAAACCAGAAGGCGAACCAGCCAAACGCGAATACAAAGAACAGAGCGCACGAAGCCAGGACCAGAAGGATCTCGCGTCGACGCAATTTCCAGCCGCAGACAAAAGGCGCGAGGACCAACCAGGGCAAGTAGAATCCAAGCGTCTCTCGCAGATTCATACCCAGGCCCAGCAAAGCCGCACCCAGCATGATCATCCAGATTCGGTCCTGTTGCAGCCCCCGGTAGTGGATTATCAGAGCCGTGGCCAGCAGGAGCACGGACGGCACATCTGTCATCACCTGTCCGCCGTAAAGCACGAACACCGGTGAGAACACTACAAAGAGCGCGGCCAGCGTCGCTGCATGAAGTGAACCTGAAAACTGACGCGCCAAAATCCAACAAGCAATTACAGCGAACGGTGCCTGGGCCACCACAGCATATTTGAAGATCAAATAGGCGCTTTCCGGTTGGACCTTGAAAAGCGCGTGGGCGGTTTCGTACAGCGCGTAATTACCGAAGATGAACAGATTTCTGCCGAGCGCCATCGAAGATGGATAACCGGCGATCGACAACATGGTGTAATCGAGACCGTCCCAGTCGCCGATGAATGGATCGACAAACATGAGCACCAGGACCAGCGCAGTCAGAGCCGGGATAGCCCACCAGGGCCATGCTTTCCAGAAAGATGGAGACGACTCGTTGATCGCCAGTGAATGCTGGCGTTTTGTTGAATGGTCAGACGTTAGAGGCGTGCTTGTCGTTGGAAGTGTCTGGTTCAATGAGTTGAGATTCGACCGAACGCTGCGGTCGCTTCACCATTTTTACGCGATTACCCTGCGCATTGTACTCAACTTCGTCCATGATGTTGTAAATAAGGAGAACGCCGCGGCCTGAGGATTTGAACAAGTTAGCCGGATCGCACGGATCGGGAATGGTTTGCACATCGAATCCTTCGCCCTCGTCCTCGATTGTGAAGCAGGCTTCGTTGGGCGAGAGCTCCGCGCCAACGCGCACAAGCTTTGTCGGATCGTTTTTGTTTCCATGTTTGACGGCATTGACGAATGCTTCGTCCAGCGCAACGAAGAGATTCGAACCTTCCGGAGCGATTAGGCCCAGCTTGGAAACTCGCTCAAGCAGGTATTGCAACACCCCATCCATAAGAGCAAGGTCGCTCGGGATTTCAAACTCAATTTTTTCGTGGGTGTGGGCCAACAGGGTCGGGTCATCTACATAACGAAGTTTGTAGGAGAGCGTCTGTTCGACTATTTCGCGCAGCTCGTCTTTGTCGTACGTCGATCGCAGATAGTTTCCAGCGCCCAACTTGAAGGCTTTGATAACCTCAGGCTTGGCGGCGTGAGGAGGGACTATCAGGTGCTTGCGTTGCAATTCGCCGATTGGGCGGCCGTTGGTTTCAGCTTCTTCGGTGAGGTCGCTGATTATCAGATCGAAGTCTTCAAGGTCTTCCCGCTGCAGCGCTTGTTCCCGGTCGCCGGTAACCACAACCTGGTGGCCCAGCTTGCCCAGCACATCCTCAAGAATTGTTCGGAGCTCATCGTTATTATCGACGATGAGAATCCTGCGTTTCTGCATTCGGCTCCAATCTGATGGCTATGTCCGCGGGAGAGAACGACGCCGGACGGGCGTCGGAATAAGTATTACGAAATTGTGCGCCTCAGCGTTCGAAATATATCACCATGACCGCTGAACTGATAAGGGCCAGCGA
>JBGTCM010000353.1:0-5224 GCA_041748795.1 Pyrinomonadaceae bacterium | reverse complement strand
GTGCCAATGACAACAGCGGGAAGAAAGACACTCACCAGAAGCATCGCGAGCTTGTTAGTCGTCATTTCGGCCTCCCTCTGTCTTGATGTACCCGCGGCAAGTGCGAAGAAAAATACCCTGGCCACAGTCACCGGCGCGGTTGTCGATCACAAAGGCAATCCCGTTGCAGGCGCCATCATTTCCCTTTTGAAAGACGGAGCCGCGAAAGCCGCCAAGCAAACTCGCAGCGATGCGCAGGGCCGTTTCAGTGCCCGGATTGCCCCGGGCCGCTACGGCATCAGCGCGATTGCCAATGGCTTCAGCGCTGTAATTTTCGCGTCTGTAGAAGTCCGCGCCTCGCAGGAATTGATTTACCGCTTTAATCTCCAGCCAATCGGATCGGGAAAGACTTTGCCGGAGAGCCGCAGAGACCGCGACGACGTGAGGTGGACTTTGCGTTCAACGCACACGCGGCGTTCGATCTTCCAGGCACAGGAAGGGGACGACAGTGACATCAGAGCGGCGCTCGGCATAGAACCCAGCACAGAGGGCGCAACTGGAACAGAAGCCTCTGAAACTATCGCTCAAGGGACGGACGCAATTGAAGCAGATTCCGAGCGCGATTCGCACCGGCGCATGCAGGGGGTGGTGGAAACGTATTTCACCAGCGACTCAAGTGGCGCGAGTTATCCAGCTCTCAACTTCGCCCTCGCAACGTCCGCTGCCGATGGCATCGACTTCATAGTGGCTGGACAAAAAGGTCTGGGACCAAACGCGCCGGAGCGTCTGGAAGCGGGCACAAACTTCCGCGTGGGTGAACGCCATAGACTGCGTTTCGCTGCCGGCGCCGTGCAGTTTGGAGCCCCGGCATGGGCGACATTTGTTTCGGGTAGGATCCCGGAACAGTCAGAAAAGATTGGCCAGTTCTCAGTCCGTGCAATCGATGAGTGGATCGTGCGCGATGGAATCGTAGTGGTTCTCGGTCTCGACTACTCGCGTTTCATCGGAGCTGGAGGGGCACGCTCAATTAATCCCAGGATTGGACTTCAATTCGATGCTAATGCGCGCACTCGTGTGAGAGCAGCATATGCGCCGGGTGGAGATGAAGCCTATACCCAAAGCGTCGCTGGTTTCGAGAACGCCCAGGTTGCCTTCGCGAATGTTCAAAAGAGACCCGTTGCTTTCGTTGACGGACGTGCGGTGATGGAACGTAGTCATCGACTCGAATTTGGAGTGGAGCGAGTTGTCGATAACGAATCGAGTTTTGAAGCGACCGCTTTCTTCGACACAACGACGGGACGAGGCGTTGGTTTACTGAGCACTCCGATGACGGCATTCTCAGGCGCGACAGGCGAAACTTTCATTAACGTTGCTAATCAACAAGGCGCGTCAAGAGGCATGCGTCTGGTCTATACGCGGAGACTAAGCCGTGTCTGGTCGGCCTCAGCCGGATATTCATTCGGTCGAGGGCAGAAACTTTCGGGCGAACTGTCTGATCCAACTGACATCTTTGAGAACGATTTTTTCCAGACGGGCGCTTTGCAGCTGGGCGGCGGCTTTGATACCGGAACTACTATTCGAACGGTCTTGCGCTTTTCACCGAATGCGACTGTGTTTGCCATCGATCCATTTGCCGGTCGCCTCGCGGTTTACGATCCTTCTTTAAGCATACAGGTGACCCAGGAGCTCCCCAGCTTTGGTTTGCCCGTTCGGGCAGAAGCAGTACTCGATGCGCGCAACCTGCTGGACCTCCAGGCAAGCATCGACAATGGCGAGACGCTGACCCAGATAACAACCGGTCGTCGTTCCGTTCGCGGGGGTATTTCCCTCCGGTTTTAGACGCAGAGATTACACCGAGCGGAACTTCCCCATCCTTCAGTTCTTGCTTTGCCCTGTTGCGACTGTCCCTAAGTTGTCCAAAATCTCGGAAAAGTCCAAAAACATGGATAGGCCCAGCACCCAAACGCTCGGTTCAGCAAAACGTTCAACGTTAGGGCCCAGCGCTTTACGTGGCTTTCTGCTGAGAGAACGTGGTCCGGAACGACTTGGCGCCGTGTTATTGGCCGAAGCACACCGGTCTCCTGAGACGGAATGCCGCGGAACCCTTGGGGAACATACCTTGCCTTTTTACTTCGTGATTGGGTGGGCCTGTGAGAAGAAGCTGAATTGAAGAGATCCGTTTTCACAACTGGAACGTGGTTAGTGCTGGCCGGCACCGCACTGCTTTTGACGGCGGGCATCCTGAACTTTGCCCAGCGCCTCAATCACGAGACGCCTTCCTGGGACGGAGTCGGATGGGCCGACACCAAACAGGGGATCATCGCAGGGACGGTTGAGCGAGGGTCTTCAGGAGACCGCGGTCAGATCCTTCCAGGCGATCGTTTGATTGCGATTAGTCTGGACAACAGAAATTACGACGAGGTAGTCCATTCAAAAGACCTTCAGATGTACTTGGATCGAGTGGATCGGACTCAGCCAGTCAGCACTATCCATTACCTGATAGAACGGCCATCCTACCCGCCTGAAAGTCGTTACTACTACGCCGATCTCGATAACCTGGATTCAATTCACAAGTGGACGCCTCGAGAGCTTTATATCAATCTCATCGGACTCGTCTATCTGTTCGTTGGGTTCTTCGTACTCTTCAAGCAAGGCGGCCGCGCGCCATTCGCTCTACACTTTGCTTCCCTGTGTTTAGCGGCCTTCGTCTTTCAGTCGTATACACCGGTCGGCACCTATCGCGACTTGGATCTCGCGATCGCTTTTCTCAAGAACGCAGCCTTTATCCTGTTTCCTCCGCTCTTCCTGCATTTCTGTCTGGTGTATCCTGAACGCCAACAACTCTTCAATGAGAAACGTTGGCGAGCTGCGCTGATGTACGCGCCGGCAGTCCTGCTTCTCATTTTCGCGACCTTTGTTTTTCTGAATGGCATCATCGCGCCCATAGCGGCGCCGCTCGTCAGAATTCCGACCCCTTCCGATTCGCTGGTCGCGCTTTTTTATAGGTTGAGCTTCGTCCACTTCCTGGGGATGTTGATCGCCAGTGTCGTTTTCCTGATCCGGACCTGGATCAAAGCGAAGAGTGCAGTGGTCCGACAGCAGATGAAGTGGGTGGTGTGGGGTTCTCTGCTGGCCGTTGCGCCTTTCACATTGCTCTACGGCATCGGCTTCCTTCTGGGTAGACAAGCTGACCCGTGGCTGACAGACGCAGCCGTGTTGCCACTGATCCTGATTCCCCTGGCGTTTGGATACTCGGTCATTCGCTATCGCTTGATGGACGTCGAACTCGTCGTGCGGCGTGTCTTTGTTTACGTGCTGACAACTTTGTCGATCGCCCTGATGGTCGGCACAGTAGTTTACTTTGCCGGGCTATATGCGCTGGGCGCCGATCAGTCGGGCTCAGGCCAGCTGACGCTTCAAGTGATAGTAGCGATCGTCGCAATGGCCGCCATCGTGATGATTGCCGCTCCTGTGAAGGCTTTTCTGCAGGAGCAAATCGACAGGTTCTTCTACGGCGAGCGCTATGACATGCGCAACAGCTTGCTCGACTTCGGTCGCACACTGTCCGCCACCACGGCGCTTGATCCGCTCCTTGATTCGCTCGTCAATCGTCTGCAGGAAGTGATGAACGTCAGTCGGGTGGCGATCTTCATCGAAGACCGGCATTCACACGCTGGTTATCGGGTCGCCAGAGCGGCGGGACTTTCTGCGGAAATGGTTGTACCGCCCGATTTTCGCGAAATGATTCGCGTGCGTTCCGCGGATACGGGCGTCGTACGCACCGACGATCTGGATCTGATTCCGGAAACCACCGGTTTCGTCAGGCGCGCACTTCATTATTACGTTCCCTGCGTTGTGCGTGGCCGAATGGTGGCGGTCATCGGGCTCGGCCGCTCGGCCGACGGCGCGCTGTTGTCTTCGGAAGATGTGGACATACTCCTGACGGTCTCCGGTTATGTGGCAGTTGCGATTGAAAACAGTTTGCTTTATCAGGAGCAACAAGAGCGAGCCGGAGAATTAAAACTCCTCAAAGAGTTTAATGAGTCAATCATTGAATCGATCAACGTCGGACTTTTGGCCGTAGATCTTGAGGGCCGTGTGACCCGTCTGAATTCGGCGCTCGAAAAAATACTCGATTTCAGTCGTGAGGAAGCGACCGGGAAACGTGTTGAGGAGCTGTTTTCAGAAGATTTTGCCGATACGCTCCGGCAGGTGCTGGGCAATGATCGTTGGCAGCTCAAAGAGACGCGCCACATTTACAAGATTCATACTGCAACCAGAGCGGGACGTACGCTCGTGCTCAACATTGCAATCGCGCCGTTGCAGGATTCGCTGGAGCAGACGGGCGCGCTGGTTGTACTCGAAGACGTCACTTCCAAGATCCGTCTCGAAGAACAGTTGCAGCAGCGTGAGAAGCTTTCCTCAATCGGTCTGCTGGCAGCGGGCGTGGCCCACGAGGTTAATACTCCGCTGACCGGTGTCTCGTCATACACGCAAATGCTCATCAGCATGTTGCCGGAGACGGATCCGAAGCACGCCTTGTTGCAGAAAGTGCGGCACCAGGCGGAGCGAGCGACGAACATCGTGAACAACCTGCTCAACTTCTCGCGCACCGGCAACGCCACCGAGTTTAGTGACCTTGATATCAGCCGCGTCCTCGATGACACGCTGCAATTGCTCGAGCCGCAGTTACGCGGAAATCAGATTCGCATCATTCGGGACTACGACCCCGACGCGCCGCTCGTTTTTGGAAACGCCGGAAAACTCCAGCAGGTGTTCACAAACCTCCTGCTGAATGCACGGGATGCGATTCCGGCCGGCGGTTCAATCGAGATTTCTACTATTCCTTCGGACGACCATTCGTTAATCGTCGAAATTTCTGACACGGGAATGGGAATCGCGCCGGAAAACGTCGCCAAGATTTATGACCCGTTCTACACGACGAAGGGCGTCGGACGGGGCACCGGGCTGGGCCTTGCTGTTTCATATGGCATCGTTCAGGAACATTCGGGCCATATCGGCGTCGAAAGCAGCCCGGGACGCGGCACCACATTTAAGATTACGCTGCCGACCGCAAACGCGCGCGCGCAATTACAGGCAGTGGGCGACTGACAACTGGGATAATTCAAACAGCAGGAGCGACCGCGACGTCTCGGTGCTCTTGCTTTTTTTTGGTTTCAATCTCCCCTAAACTGGCGTCCTTGCTTTTGCGGGGCAGTAGCCCGACCGTGGGGGAGGGCGTGGG
>JBGTCM010000352.1:0-17552 GCA_041748795.1 Pyrinomonadaceae bacterium | reverse complement strand
TAACAACTGACAACGAACGACTGACAACTGACTAAAGCGCTAGCTTCCCCCAGCAAGGTCCTGAAAATCTTCAACGCTCGGCAGCTCCGTCAGGTCCTTCAAACCAAACTGCATCAGAAACTCTTTCGACGTTCCATACATCATCGGCCGTCCCACCGTATCCTTGCGGCCCTTCGCAACAATAAGCTTCTTGTCCAACAGAGTCTTAATGGAAGACGGCGACTGCACTCCTCGAATTTCAAGAATCTCCGGCACGGTGACCGGTTGTTTGTAGGCGATGACTGCAAGCGTTTCCAATGACGCGATCGACAACTTTGCGCTGGGCCGCGACTTTAAGAACGCGCGCACGTGCTCGTGGTATTGAGGGCGCGTGGCAAACTGCCAGCCGCCTGCAACCTCGCGCAATTGCAATCCGCCATTGCGGCTATTGAACTCGCGCTCCAGTTCTTTCAGATTACTCTCAACCACCGCTCGGTCTTCTTTGAGCACATCGGCGACCGTCTTCGCGCTCAAGGGCTCTTCGGAAACAAAGATAAGCGCCTCGATGATGGCAATGCGCTCGGCATCGCTCTGCACCGCATAAGTGTCGGCCCCTTCGTCTGCTTGCTCTGATACGGGCAGCTCTTCCGCGGCGACTAAAGCCTCTAGTTCGCGGCTGGCTTCCTCATTAAGTGCAGCCTCGTCCAACGCTTCTTCCGGTTCCTGGTTCAAAGTCTCTTCTGTCATCTCGTTCACCGTCTACCCAGCAGTTTGAGCGATAATGTCTCCAAAAGTTTCACGCTGAATGAGTTTGATCTCCGTGGTCCTTACCAATTCGAGCACCGAAAGAAATGCGACAACAAGCTCGCGGCGCGACCGCGCTCGCTCGAAGAAAACCCGAAGATTGAGCTCTCCCGCGGACATGACCATATTTCTCAGCCGCTCGAGCATCTCTGCCATGGAAATCTCTTCACGCTCGATCTCCATCATCACTTCTTCTTTATGGCGCGCCAGAATCTCCTGGAACACCTTTAACAAATCGAACAAACCCACTACGACTTCAGGATTGTTCTTATCAGTCTCCAACTCGGCGCGTTTGAAGATGGCGCGCTCTACCGTCGCCCGCGACCATAGCATCTGTGCTGCCGCTTTGTATTTCTGGTATTCGAGTAATTGATCAACCAGCTCTCTACGCGGATCCTCTTCTTCTTCGGGCGCAGCGAAGGGATCGCGAGGCAACAGCATCTTGGTCTTGAGCTCGATTAAGGTTGCCGCCATTACTAAAAAATCGCCGGCAACGGCGATGTCCATGTTCTGCATTAGCTTCAGGTAGCGCAGATACTCATCAGCTATTCGCGCGACGGGAATGTCGTAGATGCTGACCTGCTCCTGACGAATAAGATGCAGCAACAGATCGAGTGGGCCTTCAAACTCGCCCATGACGATCTTGAGATCGTCAGTCGCGTGGTCGGCAACTATTTCCGGGCTCGACCCGGTAACGTCAATTGAACCGGTTGACTCTTCAGGGGCAGGTTGGGCTGCTGTTCCTTCAGTTAGTTCGTCCATACATCAATTCACCCCGAGGAATAACAGGAACATTACTATGGCCCACACCGGTCGCATGATGGCGGAAAAAACACCTATGTACATCAAGACCATTAGAATAACGAAGCCAAACTGCTCCAGCATGTCCAGCATTGGGCGCGCGCTCTCAGGAAGAAACGTTTCCAGGATCTTGCTTCCATCGAGAGGAGGAAATGGCAGGAGATTAAAGACTGCCAGCGAAACGTTCATCATAAGAAATTGAAACAGGATAAGTACGACGGGCTCTCTCATCGACTCGGGAATTGAGGCAATCCATCCAGTCATCCACAAAACTTTGATGATAGTGAAAGCGCATATGGCGATGAACAAATTGGCCATGATGCCGGCCGCTGAGACCATTACGTTCGCCAGATCTTTCCGCCGCCATCGAAGTGGATTGACCGGCGTAGGTTTGCCCCACCCGATAAGCGGAATCTGGGCTGCCCCTCCGCCTGCGTTTCCCAGGAAAAAACCCACAATTGGAATCAACAGAGTGCCGATGGGATCCGTATGAGCAACCGGATTTAAGGTAATTCGCCCGAGCAGTCGAGCGGTGTCGTCGCCAAAGCGATCAGACATCCATGCGTGGGCTGCTTCGTGTGCCGAAATGGCAAACAGCAGCACGATCATGTAAATCAGCAGCTGTGGAATGAGTTCGGCGCCCACTTATTGTCGTTTGCACCCGCGCACCGCAGTTTATTCAGAACGCGTCAACTTAGCATCCGGCAAGTTGAGTGTCAAAATTCAGCTTCCCCTTTGCTCTCCCTGGGCCAAACTATAAACCGAGTCAGTCGATACTATTGCGATGTCGCCTGTAGGACTAAACGCAAGCCCAACAAGGTTATTTCCTGCGATGAAGATGTCGGCACCCTTACCATCGGGCGAAATCCGAACAATGCCCCGACGCCCTCGAAGGGATGCTGCCACGAGAAGATTTCCGGCATCATCAAAAGCAAGTCCCTGCGGCCGGCCAAGCCCTTTGTAGAACACGCTCACTTCCCCATCAGCAGCAACCCTCATTATTGAATCAAAGCTTGCAACGGTTGGACCCGCGACATAAAGAGCATCATCTGGGCCAACAGCCAGATGATAAGCCGACACTGACGGTTCGAGCTGCGCCCAGATGGTCTCTTCTCCGATACCGTTGACCTGGTAAATCGTCCCGGTGCGATCGCCTACGTAGAGCGTATCCTCTTTGTCGAATGCCAACCCCGTAGCTACTCCAAGATTCTGAGCAAATGGGACTGCCTCTTTGAATGGCGTTATGCGATAGATCGTGCCGTCCAGGCGGCTGCTGACAAACATCTGCCCACTACTGTCGAAAGCGATACCGGTGGGATTAGTTATGTCGCCGGTAAACTCTGTGACCTCGCCACTCGCGTCAATGCGAAAGAGTGTGACCGGCAACTGCTCGCCACGCGATCCGGACCGAGTGACGAAGAGAGACCCGTCATCCGGATCAAAGGCAGGATTGGCAACTGGGTGCAAATCTTCAGCTAATCGCTTGCCGACTACTAGAGCTGCCGGCTGGCTTCGGATCCCTCTTGCTTCAAGCGTAATCTCAGTCTTCCCGCTCTGTTTTTGGTCCGGCACTATGGCCAGCACACGCTTAGGTGATATGGCGACGACGGGAGCCCGCTCATTACCAAACCAAACCGCACACAATGTCGGGTCGGAGGTGTCAAGATGCTCGCAGTTAATAATTACCTCTCCGCCGGGGAGCGCCAGTTGCGGATCGATATTAAGAATTTTCGGTCCTTTGCTCATTTATCGCATGATAGTAAAACACAAAGATGTGTGTTGCGCAGCACGTACAATCGAAAGCACCGCCGCGCGAGACGATCGGTAGGAGGAGAACTCATAGCAGGTCTTATGCGCCGCTGCGATCTCTCAGGTAAGAAAGGAGGGCTTGCCCCCGCTCTTCCGCGGCTACCGGGTTCTGACAATAATTCCGCGACTTTCAGGTAGCCTCTTGCGCGGCAAAGAGCGGGGGGAAGCCCTCCTTCCTTACCTGAGAGCACACACAGGGGTCTCCTTCCGCTGAAGGTCCACAGGGCCTCGGATAGCGAGCGTTGTGTAATGGTCTCTTAACCCTATGGTATAATCAGCCCCTCTAACAGGCTTCAGCCAATTTGCTGACCATTTGCCGGCAAAGAAGCGCAGTCATTTAAGTAGCGTAATGCTCAAGCGACTAAGCGAAGCGATATCGCGGAGCAACATCGAAAAGAACCCCCCGGCGTCGGACATCCACTGCTCGCATCACTCCACCTGTAATTTGCACCCGAAATCAGCGATTTTGTCATATCGCTCAGGGATTAGTCCGTTTGCGGTTACGTTCTTATCGAGCGATTTAGTAGGGCAGACATTCCTGTCTGGTCTACCGTTGAGCGGAAGTACGACCGACAGACAGGAATGTCTGTCCTACACCAAGGGGAGGGATTGAACATTAAAGACGTTTTTGGCAATACTGCCGGTCTCAAGCCGAATCAACTCCGCCGCATCGCCAAGCTCTATACAAGGCGAATTGCTCCTCATCAAATCGTGACGCCGGAGTTTGCCCGGCAGCTTTCCGAACTGTCGCACGAGACCAGGCGACAGATTGGGGCGCTCATCGATCGTAGTGGTCACGTTGAACATGTGATGGTCGGCGACAACCGGCGTATCGAGTTACCTGATTTCAAACGCGTACGTGTCGCGGTTGATCGTTTTCGCGGTCTTCGTTGCGTCCATACACATCTCAGAGGCGAAGGTCTGACACAGGATGACCTCGCTGACCTGGCGTTACTTCGTCTGGACCTGATGGCGGCGATCGATGTTAACCCAGACGATGGTTTGCCGGGCCTGGTCAAAGCGGCTCATCTGTTACCCACCACTGTGGCGGAGGCAAATAGCACAAACGAGCGCACGCCTTACGCGTTTCTCTCAACTGGAATAGCATCGCAACTCGATATCGACTTTCTTGCACTCATCGAATCTCTTGAAGAGGAGATGGCGCGCAACCGCCACTCCGCGCGGCGCGAGGGCGCCAAAGACCGCACAATCCTTGTAAGCGTTTCGACCGGACCAATTGCGGATGCGGAAGAATCAATGGCTGAGCTCGAAGAGCTGGCAAGTTCGGCTGGGATCATCGTTCAGGACAAGGTGATTCAACGCCGCCAGGCAATCGATCCACGGACTGTACTCGGACGCGGCAAGCTCGATGAACTGCTCATTCGTTCGCTTCAACTCGGCGCAGACATGCTCGTGTTTGACCGTGAGCTGACTCCTGCGCAGGTGAGGTCACTCTCCGAAGCGACAGACTTAAAGATCATCGATCGGTCTCAACTCATCCTCGACATCTTTGCCCAAAGAGCACAGTCGAGCGAGGGCAAAATCCAGGTCGAGCTTGCACAGTTAAAGTATCTGCTGCCGCGCCTGATTGCGGGGCAGGATTCTGCGTTCTCTCGTCTCGCCGGTGGCATTGGCGGGCGTGGACCGGGGGAAACGAAGCTGGAGATGGACCGGCGGCGCGTCCGCGATCGCATTAACCGTTTGGAGAAAGAGATCGAAACCCAGCGCCAGCGACGTCACGAACGCCGCAAGGTGCGGACCAGAAATGAGCTGCCCGTAATCTCCATCGTCGGTTATACAAACGCCGGTAAGTCGACACTGCTAAATGCGCTGACGAACAGCGATGTGCGGGCTGAACAGCGAATGTTTGCCACACTGGATCCAACTTCACGACGGCTTCGTCTCCCGCGCGATCAGGAAGTAATCATTAACGACACGGTGGGGTTTATTCGTGATTTGCCGCCGGGTCTGTTGTCAGCTTTTCGCGCTACGCTCGAAGAGATCAGTGACAGCAAGCTGCTGATACATCTCGTCGATATATCCAATCCGCGTTGGGTGCAGCAAATTCAGTCTGTCGAGAAGATTTTGGAGGAACTTGAGATTTCCCGGATTCCCTCAATTCTCGCGTTGAACAAGGCCGACCTCGTTATCGCAGATGAAGCGGAAGCGACTGAACGGTCTCTCAGCCAGGGAGGCGAGCGCCAAGTGGTGACTATTTCAGCGCTCAAACGCAGCAGCTTGCAGCCGTTGATTGAGAGCATTGGACAGATGCTTTCTCGGGATATGGGTTTGACCTCAGACGATGAGAACCAGACGGCGAACCGTCTCTTCCGAACTGCCTAGATAAAAGGCATTTACTGTATGGCCCGTCGTCCAAGATTCACAACTCCGTTTAGTCGAGCGCGCGACCTGCTAACGCAGTACGCCGTGCGTCCGCTCAATGCATTCCAACCTCGGACGCAGTTGATAATTGGCTTTGTATTCCTGGTAGCAGTAACTACGGGACTACTCTTCACCAGTTCTTCGTCAGGCTTTTCAGAAGAATACAAGGAAGGTGAAGTAGTCAGGAGCAATGTAATTGCCCGCTCCGATATTACTGCTGTCGATATTGCTGAAACCGAGAAGCGCCGCAACGCTGCCCGGCAAGCGACACGGCCCATTTTCAATTTTGACTCCACTCGTGGTGTTACTTCTTCGCGAAGTTTTCGCACGGCGTGGGAAAACTTGAACCAGCAAATTGAATCAAAGACACCAGCGAACGATTTGACCTGGACCGGTGAAGGTGGCGGCGGCCTTATCCGCGCATTTCAAACTCTCAATCCCGATGACCTCGAGCGGATCGTAAAGCTGATTCGCGACGTTTCCGATAAATACATCCATGACGACGCCGATGAAGAACGTTTAAACCAGGAGATTGTTTTGGTCGATGTTCGTAATCCCTCGGCACAGATGATTGTCCCCGCGCCTCGCACGCGCATGACCTCGCTGAGCTCTGCCCGCCACGAACTTGAACTAAAACTACTTAGCCTTCCCGGCCTCACGCAGGAACAGAGAATAGCTTTGGCGGCCGCAGTCCTGCCGCTAATCCGGCCCAACGTGGTCCTCGATCAGACGGCGACCGCGACCGCGCGTGAACGCGAAGCTAACAATATTCCCAACGCGACCATTACGCTCAAAAGAAATCAGTCAGTTGCTCGCGAAGGCGACCCGGTTACGCCGACAATGCTGGCGCAGTTCGCGGCCTTGAAGACCACGGGCCAGACGGGCAGGCCCTGGCACCACCTGATTGGTCTGATAATTATTGTGTTCGCGGTGTACTGGATCGTATGGAAGTTTACTGAGCATCGCAGCACTGCGTCAGCACTGTCTCTCTCAAAAACTCGAGCGTTTGCTCTGGTGGGTTCTGCGATCGTGGTGCAGACGGCATTGATGCGGGTGAGTTTCACTTTGGGCGACGCAATCGCCAGCCGCATGACCACTACGCCATTTAACGAGCCGATGCTATGGAACTTCGCAATTCCTTTCGCGGCGGCTGCGCTCCTGGTAGTGATGCTGGTCGATACCCAACTCGCGTTTCTTACAGGCATAGTGACCGCTCTGTTTGCCGGCATGCTGGCGCCGGCGGGCGTGCAACAGGCCATATACTCGATGACCTCCTGCGCCGCCGCTGTTTACGGGATCGGAAGGTATAGCGAACGACAATCGGTGACACTGGCGGGTTTGTTTGTTGGAGCCGTGAATGGAGTAATGGCCGTCGCGCTGCTGGCCTACGCCCAACAACCTATCACCTTGAATGTCGTGCTGTTGGCAATTGGCTGCGGTTTTGCCGGCGGGCTGTTAACTGCGACGTTTGCCGCGGGTGGCTTGCCGATAAACGAGTCGCTCTTCGGTATCCTCACCGACGTGAAGCTGTTGGAACTCTCAAATGCAGACCTGCCAGTGCTGGGCCAATTGGCGTTACGTGCGCCCGGCACAAACCAACATTCGCATGCGGTCGGTCAACTTGCAGAAGACGCCTGCCGGGCGGTGGGGGCGAATCCCCTACTCGCCCGAATCGGTGCGCTTTACCACGACATCGGCAAGGTGGCGGCGCCGGAATACTTTGTAGAAAACCAGCAGGGTGAAAACCCACACGACCACATGCGTCCGTCGCAGAGTGCGAGGATTATTACCAGCCACGTCACCTACGGGATGAAACTCGCCAGGGAAATCAATCTCCCGCAGCAACTCGCAGACTTCATTCCCCAGCACCACGGCACGCGCACCTTGCACTTCTTTTTACGTAAGGCCCAAACGCAGGCTAAGCCCGGCGAAGTAATTGACGAAAAGGACTTTCGTTATCCGGGTCCCAAGCCTCAATTCAAAGAAGCGGCAATAATGATGATTGCCGACTCCTGCGAAGCAGCGGCTCGATCTCTTACCCGTCCTGATCCGGAAAACATCCGCTCAATAGTTGTGAAGATCGTCGACGCAATTGTCAGCGATGGTCAACTCGATGAGTGTGACTTGACCCTTCAACAACTAACTACGATTCGCGAAGCGGTGATAAGCGCACTGACTGCCATCTATCATGCACGCATCGATTACCCGGGTTTCAATCCTCCTCAGATGACTGGACCATTAGCCGCTTTACCTTCCTCCGATATCGACAGCGAAGAACGCGGGATCAGCTACAGTCGCGCCGCCGATGTACCCATCAACCCCGCCGGCGAAGTCGAAGACGAAGCGATCAGTCGCAAGGTTGCCAAGCGCTGATAGCTGTCTTTCGAGCGAGTGGAGGTGCCTCCTTGGAGTGCGCCGCCTTGTCGGCGCTTTGGCCAGCGGCGGCTTGGCGCCGCGATCTCATCCAAGACTCAACTCAATCTGAAAAGAAGACGTCAGGCCCAACGAAGCTGCGACAAGTCGCAGCAGGCCAAAGCGCCGACAAGGCGGCGCACTCCAAGGAGGGATTCGCTCTTTAGAATTGTTGTTTCAGTTTTTTGTAGGTGGTAGCGAGGTCTTCCGGCAAAACGCGCGTCTCGCCGACTGTAGTCATGAAGTTCGAATCACCGACCCAGCGTGGAAGGATGTGAATGTGAATGTGGTCGGCAATCCCGGCACCTGCGGCTTTCCCGAGGTTCATGCCCACATTAAAGCCGTCCGGCTGATAGATATCCCTTAGCGCTGCTTGTGAACGCTTAGTCAGGTCCATCATCTCATCGGTAATTTCCTTGGCGGCTGCAGCGAGTTCGCCCACGTGCTCGTTCGGAACTATCAGCAAATGGCCGCTGGTGTAAGGGTAGCGGTTAAGCACGATGAAGCAATGCGATGCGCGATGGATTACGAGGCTGGATTCATCCTGATCGGGCCGTTCCTGGATTTCACAAAACACACACTTACCCGATTCTGGATCGCCGGACGAGATGTATTCGGAACGCCAGGGACTCCACAACCTGTCCAATGTTTAATTCCTTTGGCGGATGGATCTACAAAATCGGGGGTTGGTGCGCTTCTTCGGGAGTCGCAGTTACCGACTTCTCGGCAGAGGATTCGAGATGTGAGCTGTCGTTGATCAGTTCCTTCAGCTCTTTGCCTGGTTTGAAATAAGGGACGCGCTTGGCGGGAATGCTAACGGGGTCTCCGGTTTTGGGATTTCGGCCGCGACGGGCGCCTCTCTCACGCACGCGAAAACTGCCGAAGCCGCGGAGTTCGATTTTCTCGCCTTGATTCAGTGTCGCAATAATGCTTTCGAAAACTATTTCGACTAGTCGCTCGGCATCTTTTTTTGTAAGTTCCGCCGCCTCGGCAACGTCCTCGACAAGTTCCGCTTTAGTCATGCATCACCTCAGCAAGAAAATCCCCACAAATAAGAAGAGTAGAAATCCAAAGAAAGCTAAGTACTTTAAAGACTGGCGAGGTGTGTTCGACCCGGTACACTATCAGAAAACAATCGCGACGGGCAAGATTGAGTCTTTAGCAAGCCAGCCAGCCAAGAGAACGAACTGGCGTGGCTTTAAGACCTGTGGTCAAACGGTGCAAGCTCGAAACTATTTCTGATCCTCGTTAGGACCAGGTTCAGGTTCTGCGTCGGGCTTATCCTCAGGCTCCGGTTCCCTTACCGGGCTTGGTTCAGGTTCCGGCTCGGTTACGGGTGGTCCATCGGCCGGAGGCTCCTCTATAGGCTTCTCCTCTGCCTCAACCTCGGCGACAGGTGCCTCTTCGTCGGCTGGCTTGGCCTCTGCTTCAGTCTCCGCGGCAGGCTCTGCTTGAGCGGCAGACTCGGTAACGGAACTAGTTTCAGGTTCCGACGGTGCTGCCTCTTCCACGACAGGCTCCGCCTCAGCTCCGGTGGCAGGCTCAGCTTCAGCCGCAGGCTCAGCTACCGGGCTTGGATCAGGCTCCGGCGCGGTCTTTGGTTCTGATCTGCCAAGGCCGAAATCCGCCAATTCACCCAGGGAGGCCATTCCACTGCCCGCCTGCGAAGAATAAACCTTGGTATCGATGATTGGTTCATCTGCTTTGCCAACTGCGCGCGCCGACAATCCTATCTTCTTACTTTCAACGTCTATCCTCAGGATCTTGAAATCCATCTCCTGGCCGAGTTGGACTACATCTTCTGGTTTCTCCACGCGCTCGTCGGACAGTTCTGAAATGTGACAGAGTCCCTCCAGGTTGTCATCCAACTCAACAAAGGCGCCGAAGTTTGCAAAGCGTGCAATCTTTCCCTTAACCAAATCGCCGGGCTTATGATCATTGACGAACTTGTCCCAGGCGTTCGGCTCAAGGTCTTTGATTGAAAGCGACAATCGCCGGTTTTCGGCGTCGATGCTGGTGATAATCGCATCGATCTCCTGTCCTTTCTTCAACACTTCGCTGGGATGCTTGATTCGTCTGGACCATGAGATATCGGAAACATGGACCAGACCGTCAACCCCATCCTCGATCTCAATGAAGGCGCCGAAGTCAGTCATGTTTCTAACGCGGCCATGTACTCGCGTCCCTACCTGATAACGCTCATGAAGCGTCTGCCAGGGGTTGTCCTGGATCTGTTTCATCCCCAGGCTGATCCTGCGAGCTTTCGGATCCACGCTCAACACTTCGACTTCAACCGTGTCGCCCGGATTAACCAGCTTGCTTGGATGCTTAACACGCTTGGACCAGCTCATCTCGGAAACATGGACCAATCCCTCGACCCCGTTTTCGAGTTCCACAAACGCGCCGTAGTCTGCCACGCTGGCGATGCGTCCCGGCACTCTCGAGCCGACAGGAAAGCGCTCATCAACGCTCGACCAGGGATCAGGCAGCAGTTGTTTGTAGCCTAGCGAAACGCGCTCTCGCTCCTTGTCAAACTTCAGCACCTTGACCTGAATGTTGTCCCCAACTCTGAAGATCTCGCTGGGGTTTTGTAACCGTCCCCATGACATGTCTGTTACATGCAGCAGGCCATCAACTCCACCGAGATCGACGAACGCGCCGTAGTCAGTGAGATTCTTAATCTGTCCCTCGACCACGATGTCTTCTTCGATGTGCTGCAGCGTTTGTCCTTTCCTGCCGGCATTGTCTTCTTCGATTACAGCCTTGCGGGAAAGCACAACGTTTGAACGTTTGCGATTTAGCTTGATGACCTTGGCTTCGATCTCCTGATTGCGCAGTGCGTCAAGGTTGCGCACCGGTCGCACATCTACCTGCGAACCCGGAAGGAAGGCGCCAATGCCATCGATATCGACGCGTAGTCCGCCTTTGATCCGTTCCATCACGCGGCCCTTGATACTGGTGCCGTCGCGGTAAGCCTTTTCCAGGTCGTCCCACGCCTTCATGCGAACCGCATCCGCGCGGGAAAGAATCGGTAGACCGTCCGCGGTCTCCATATTCTTTACCAGCACATCTACTTCGTCGCCGGGCTTAACTGCAAGGATGCCATTCTCGGTGAACTCGGCGGGATTGACGATACCTTCCGATTTGTAGCCAAAGTCGATGACTACGCCACGTTCACTGATGCCGACGACTGTGCCGCGCACCACTTCGCCTTCCTGCAACGATGCCTGTTCCTGCTCAAACTGGTCTAGCAGTTGCCCAAAGTCGACATCGCCCATTGGACGCGGCTCGTCGTCATCGTCGGCCTGCAAAACCGGCGTGGCGCGTTCATCCTTTTGAGGCGGAGTGTTTGAGGTTGAAGCGTCCTGCTCAGTGGAAGGTTGGTTGTTGGGTTCGTTTGTTTGTTGATCGTTCAGTTTCTTTTCTTCACTAGCCATGCAAACTCCTGCGTCCCGGAAAATTCACTCGGTCATGCTTCCACGGTCTGACTTTAAAACTCACTCGACAGCGAAAGCACAGTGCTTAAGCGGCACTAGCATCATTTCAGCCTGGCGATTGTGTCGGGGTTTGAAGCTTGCGAGGAGTGCGAGCCGTTTTGATGTGGAAAAGGAGGTTATTATGTGTTTCGATTTCCGCCGCGCCCGTAGTCACCCGCTTGGTCCGACAATCACTAGCCGCTTACCGGGTAGGTTCGAAATGTACACGCGGAAAAAGGGCGTGTCAAGGTGCCAATTACTTCTTGAGTTTGAACTCCGGCGGAACCAGCTCGACTGCAACTGCGTCGCCGTCGATCCTTGCCCGTGCATCTCTCGGATCAGTCGAGGGACGATACGTAAGCACTACATTCTCGGGGTTCTTCCTCGCGCCGCACGTCATCTCCGGCTGCACCGCAACAAAGGTTCTAAAAATGACACGGTCCAACACGGCCGCGCGAATCCTGTGAACACGAGCGCTTGCGTGAATTGTGAAATAAGCGATTCCTCTGCCGTCGCAGTCCAGCTTTACAAATCTGCCCTGGACGCGTTGCTCACCTGTCTTAACGGCACGCAGAGCCTCAAATATTTGGTCGGATTCTGAGTGCGGCGCTTTCTGGTTGTCCCCGTTATCAACTGAAGCCGTCGGCTCGCGGCGCGTTCCGTCCGAAGCTTCCGATTCGCGACTTAGGATGCGTTCGGCTGCCTGTTTTTTCAGCCGCTCGCTCGATTGAATCACGATCTCTGCCTGTTTCTGCAGTGAGCGATCCTGGGCATTGCGCAAGGGCTGTAAGGTTTGGATCGCCAGGTCAAACTTCTCCTGGCGCAAATAAAGTTGGCCCAACTCCACCACCAGCTCCTGACGCGCGGGCGAAAGTTTAAGCGCTTTCTTTAATAACTCGGCAGCTTCATCCAGTTCCTCTCCCGCGACTATATTCACAATGGCCAGCAAAGCATATGACTCGGGATAGGCGGGGTTTAACTCTATCGCCCGTCTTAGTTGGGCACGCATGATCTTTACCGTCTCCGCCGGATAGCTGCTAACGACACCGAACCCGCCCTCGCCCTCTTTACTAAGAGCATACGCATAGAAGTAATGCGTCAGATAATTACTCGCTTGACCAGCGACAGCCTGCCCCAGCACTTTCTTCGCCTCACTGAAGCGTTCCTGCCGAATGTGAACCATACCGAGTGAAGCCTGCGCCATGGTCAGTTGCGGATCGAGCACCAACGCCTGCTTTAACCTCGTTTCAGCCGCGTCCAACTCATGAATATGTAGTAAGAGATCCCCCAAATAGGCTTCAGCTTCAGCATCGGTAAGCGCCGACGATTTGAACTCCTTGTCGAATTCAAGTTTCCGGTGAAAGGTAGCAAATTGGACCCGGAACGTATCGCTCTGGATATATTTCTTGAGTTCTTTTTCGAGCGATTCTATCTCGGTCTGAAATGCGAGTTTAAATGCCTCCTCCGTCGGAGTATTAGCAGCTATTAGCTGAAGATACTTTCCCAGTTGGTCAACTCGCCGACCATTGCTGCCAAGCATTAGATAGTGCACGAGTGCCCACGACTCGGCATAAAACATCCCACTTTTGGTGCGTTCGTCGTATTCGGGCGAGTCATGATTTACAGCCAACAGCGTCCGCAGTGGATAGAGCTTTCCTTGACGCAGCGTCCGCAGGTGGTTCGGAATCAAGGCGCCGACGTGAACCTTGCGATCGTCTTCGATCAGGAATGCGCTGTAATATTCCGCCAGACCTTCGTTGAACCACGCCGGTACGTTTCCTATCGTATTAACGAGCATGAAGTGAACGTACTCATGGTAAATCAAAGCGAGCGGGTTCTTTCGTGCGTTAGACGTCAGGGTGATGTAGTTCACGTCCTGGCCTTTTTGAAAATAGCCGTCGTAGTTTCTGGGGTTGAAAGGCTTGTAAGAGCTCATGCTCTTAAAAATGACGACTGTAGTCGGCACCGGCGAATCGAATTTGGCCAAAGACAACAACCGGGTAAACACGTCGCGAAATTGCTCGAGCCGTGTGGCGACCTGGCGAATTTCCTTCTCGCTGGCGTTGCCGACTAACGTGAAGTTCTTCGAAGTTACTTTGGTCCAGGTGTCCCTGGGTTGGGCCGTTTGGCTGTTGACAGTGACGGCAGCCAAAATTGACAGAAGCGTGGCGAGAGTTCTCAGCATGAGGTGATTCATTTGCGAGACCTCGTATTGTTAATCCAGGCAGGTTACTGATCGAAAAACCGAACCGCTGGGGAAGCCAACTATATGAGGGTAACATTGGGTGTCAACGATTGCTGACAGCCCTCCAGCCACGAGGTAACTTCCTCAACTCAACATGCCGACTGCGTTTTCCAAAAGCGTGAGATCACTTGACCGTGGCTGACACACTATCGAGGCCGCGCGGAACAACGTATACACCAGCTGAATGTGAACCGACGAATAGTGTGTTCGGATTCTGCGCGTCCATTGCCAGGGCCCAAATCCGTTGGCTGGGAACCCTTCGCTCCTTGGGATCTATACGAGCCCATGTTGTGCCCGCATTGATGGAGCGATAGACACCGCCGCCCGCCTCACCGGTCTGGTAAGCGTTGCCGGCGAAGACTTCATCGGCATTGCGCGGATTGATAAGAATGCTGGTGAAATCTCCGAAAGGAAGATCGCCACCGCGGCGGATCCAATTCACGCCATCATCCTTCGACATGTACAAAGTCTTCTTAGTGCCAACGTAAATGTGGCTCGGACGCTGCGGACTTCGTGCGATGGTATTAATGGGAGCATCGGTCGGTATCCCGGAAATTCTCTGCCAGGATTTCCCGGCGTCACGAGAAACCACGAGGCCAGAGGCTGCAGTGCCCGCGAAGATTGTATCCGGATATTGAGCATCGGCTGATATGCAGGTAGTTCGCGGATCGAGTCCAGCACCATAGGAAGCCTTCTGCCAGCCCTTGGTGGGATCGAAGCTGCGGTACAAACCCGTGTTGGTAGCAGCGAGGAAAACCGGACGCTGCGTCTCCGAATCAACTGTCAGGGCCAATGCGTTGATTGCATCAGACAAAACTACGGTCTCGTTCGAGTCACCGACACTCGCTCCCTTAATGCCCAGCGATGAAAGAGTGGCCGCATCAAACTTTCCAGTAATTGGCAGACTCCGATTGGCTTGAAATTTCTTTAAAGCAGCCTGCGTCATGGGCCCTGATCTACCGTCGGGAACGCCAACGTTGTAACCGGCCGCGTTTAAAGCCTGCTGAGCACGACGAACGGTGTCATTTGCTCCGGCGGCTGCTACTCCAGGCTTGCGGCCGGTAGGTCGCTTCTTGCTCGCGGGCGCATTGGCGGTCCAGACAGGCGCCCATGAAGCAGCACGATCCGTGGAGCGGTAGACGCCGAGATTTGTACCTAGAAAGATCGTGTTGGGATCTCTGCTGTCCTGGAGAATCGAGTAGGTGATCAAGCGAGGCGGCATGCTGCGCATGGAAGGCCGCCAGTTTTCACCATTGTCGGTACTTACAAAAAAGAAGCCGCCGCCGGTAGTTGTATTGATCGTCGCTGCGTAGATCCGGTTTGGCATTTCTCGATCAGGAACAATGACATTGGCAAACCTGCCGCTGTAGCCGGCATTGGTAGGAACAAAATTCTTCCCGCCATCATGCGAGATCATCACTCCGTAATTATTGGTCGCGATGTATATGGTTTGCGGGCGGGACGGATGCACCGCGATGTGGTTAATCTCCAGTTGCCGGGAAGTAGTGACCATCCAGGAATCCTTGTTGCCACCTCTCTCGGAGCGCCAGAACCCTTCTGTCGTTCCCGCAAAGACCAAACCCGGGATCGTCGGATGCTGCAGGATGGCGCGCGTCCTTCTCGACTGGGAAGGTATCCCCTGCACTTTCTCCCAACTGTCGCCGCCATTTTTCGTTTCATAGATACCGCTGCACGCGGACATGATTACGTGATTGGCATCGCGCGGATCTATGTCGATCGCAAAAATATCTGAATCGTCGATGATGCCGTTCTTAATGCTCTTCCAGCTCTGCCCACCATCCGTTGACTTATAAGGCAAGTACCAAGTTCCCGCATAGATGGTGTTGGTCGTTCTGGGATCGACAGCAATAGACTCAACGTGACGCAGGCCCGGTGTATTTTGGGTCGGCAACTGGGACCATGAATCTCCCGAGTTATCTGAGCGATACATGCCGTTGAAGGTGCCGACGAACAGCACATTCGGGTTGGACTCTGATTGAAATACTGAATGCAGCGCTTCGTTTCTCAGCTGTGGGTTTTCACGCCAGGTACGTCCGCCGTCCACGGATTTAAAAAAACCTCCGCTCTCTTTATGTCGATGCGCTGCTACGTAGAGAGTTTTTGAATCACGCGGATCGACAATGATGTGGTCTACAAAGAGCCTTGGCCGATGAAAGTTGTACAGGAAATCCCAATTCTTGCCGCCGTCGGTCGAGGTATAAATCTGTCCGTCGAGCGTGCCGAAGTACAAACGGTCGGCGTTGTTCGGGTCAATGACCAGACTTCGCACATCGCCCCCCGGGGGGCCATTAGCGCGCCAATCGGTGGAATACTTTCCCGGATCGGCAAGACTCTCAGCGGAATCCGTACCATTTCCGAAGGCGACAAGTTGTATAGAACCGGCAAGAGATACTGCCAGAAGAAGAATGAGATTCAGCATTCGGTTTTTCATATTTCTCTGAGACATTTCAAAATAATCGAGCGTTTTGGGGGCCGCGTCGGTTGCTAGTTTAATACAAAACTCGTTGTTTGTATGTACCAACCTGCCGTCGCTTTGATGCGCGGCATTGTAGATCAAGTTGTAACCGGCAAATAGGTTAGTGAAAAGCGAAGCGGGCGACGTTTCGATTGAAACATCGCCCGCTGCGGAATCGTCGCATCATGAATGCGAACGGTTTAGTTTACTCGTCCCTGCGGCCACGGCGCCGGCGGGGCGCTGGCCTTCTGCATTCAGGACAAGGCGAGATGACGTCAGTGCTGGCCGCAGGTGCAGTTGCGCCTGTTGGCACCATCCACAACTCAACGGTCAAGTCAGCTCGACAACCACCGTCAATCGTCACCAGTCGGCCCGAATCGATACCGCGCGTATTAACCAGGTAATCCTTCGCGCGATCCGCTCGAGCTTGCGCAGCACCTGCACAGTTGCCGTAGGCGATGATGTAGCCCTGGGCACCTGGGTCGTTCTGCAACTGGATGGCGTAGTTGTCGAGACGGGCTTTCTCATCGTTAAAGCGGATGTCGCCATACTCGTCAAACTTCGTCGGTGGTGGTGGAGGTGCAGTGATGCTGGTGCTGCAAGACGCTGTTCTCGAACAGGCCGGATCAAGTCCGCCCAGCTCAAGCGTCGCGGTTACAGTCTGGCCACCAAGACCTGCAGTATCCACTGTGATTGAAGACGTTCCCTGACCACTGGAGATCGTGCCTGCTGACACTGTCCAGTTGTAGGTAACGTTTGCATCGCCTGAAAGCGAAGCAGTAAACGTGATCGGTGTTCCCGGATCAACTTGCGACGGGCAGCTCACCGAAACAGTCGGGCATGGCGGTCGGCAATTGGTGCACTCGGCCACGGTAACCGTGGTCGAACTAGTCGCTGTGTGCGCGTTGCCGTCGTTCACTTCAACTGTTGCTGTGTAAGTTCCCGGATTGGCACCGGACAGATCCCAGCTTACCGCGCGGCCTTCGCCGGTGATTCGTCCACCGGTGACTGACCACGTGTAGAGCAACGTGTCGTTATCCGGATCCGTTGCGCTGGCTGTCAACTCCACAGAGCGTGAAGCGCTGGGTGAGCAAGTTTCAGAGCTTGTTCCCGGCGGGCACGGCAATGTGATGCTGGACATTGAAGCCGAGACCGAAACGCTCGGCGC
>JBGTCM010000351.1:0-2213 GCA_041748795.1 Pyrinomonadaceae bacterium | reverse complement strand
GGCGCGCACGACAAGTGGGCCTCATGGTCTCCCGACGGCGCCAGCATCGCTTTCATTTCTGACATAACGGGCGAGGAAGAGTTGTATGTAATGCCGCAGGACGGTTTGAAACCTCCGCAACAGATCACACGCGGTGGTACCGCCATGCGTTACCAACCTGAGTGGTCGCCTGACGGCAAGCGCATCGCTTTCAGCGACAAGGATGGAAAGCTCTATGTGGTGACGCTATCAGATCGAAAGATAGTTGAAGTTGCCGATTCGCCACACGGTCAAATTCGCGATTATGCCTGGGCGCCGCGCAGCAACTTCCTCGCCTTCAGTCTCGACGATCATCCCAATCGCTTTTCTGCGGTACATATTTGGAGCGCCGCGGATGGTAGGGTGCAACGCATCACAGACTACATGTTCAATGCCGCCAATCCGGCCTGGGATCCGCAGGGAAACTACATTTACTTCCTGGCTGATCGGGAGTTTCAACCGCAGATCTCACAGATTGAGTTTAACTACGCTACGAATCGCACGTCTTATATCTACGCGATCGCTTTGCGGAAGGACGTCAAACATCCTTTCCCGCCTGAAAGCGATGAAGTGACGATAGCGAAACCTGACGAGGCACCGAAGCCTGTGGGGACTCCGCCCGCGGTTGAACCAAAGCCCCCGGCAAAAGACATCAGCCAGGAAGTGAAGAAAGAACCGGCCGGTGCACAACCGAGTCCCGAAGCGTCCCCCACTCCGACGCCCGCCACGGCCGAGACCAAGCCTGATGCCGCCGCGGCGAAGCCGCCAACAACAATGACCGTAGACTTTGACGGCATCGCTGCACGCGTTGCGCGCGTGCCGGTTGGGGCGGACAACTACGGCGGCTTATCAGCCAAAACGGGTCACCTGCTCTACGCTACCGGGTCAGCTTTCTTTTACGGTCGCGCAGGAGATCGTCCCACCACTCTGAAACTCTTTGCTTTCAAGGATCGCAAGGAGACGACACTCGCCGAAGACATTCGCGGCTACGTGCTCTCCGAGGATGGTTCGAAAGTTTTGGTGGCCCAGGGCCCCGGTTACAACATTTACGACGCGACACCAGTTGGCGATAGAACGAGAAAGCCCGTTTCTACTGCCGGACTGTTTGTCGATCGCGTGCCAACTGAAGAATGGAACCAAATCTTTAACGAGGTATGGCGGCGCTATCGCGACTTCTTCTACGTACCGAACATGCACGGCTACGACTGGGCCGCTCTGCGCGAACAATACAAGCCGCTGCTCCAGTATGTTTCGCATCGTTCCGATCTCAACTTTGTGATCAGTGAAATGATTGCGGAGTTAACTATTCAACACGCTTACATTGAGGGTGGCGACTTCCAGATTCCACCCAGACCTCGCGTCGGTTTGCCCGGTGCGCGTTTTGAAGTTGATAGACAGTCTGGCAAGTATCGCGTCACGAAGATCTTCGAAGGCCAGAATGAAGAAGACATCTATCGCTCGCCACTGACGGAGATTGGCGTCGACGTCAAAGTTGGTGACTACATCCTGGCTATTGACGGCGAAGAGCTCAAAGCCACTGACGACATTTATCGGCTGCTCAGAAACAAGTCTGATAACCCGGTTAGTTTGACGGTGAACAAAACGCCGTCGATGGCCGGCGCACGGGTCGTTTCTTATAGGCCGATTACGGATGAGACTAATCTGATCTACCTGGATTGGATTGCTAAGAACCGGCGCAAGGTGGAAGCGGCTACCGGCGGCAGGGTTGGTTACATACATATTCCCGACATGGGCGCTAACGGCATACGGGAGTTTATCAAGTGGTACTACCCACAGATTCGCAAGGAAGGTTTGGTAGTAGACGTTCGCGCCAACGGCGGCGGCAATGTCTCGCGGATGCTGATCGAACGGCTGCGGCGGAAACTGCTGGGCGTAAATTACGCGCGCACTGACGATGAAGCAAACACCTATCCGGATCAGGTATTCATTGGACCAATGGTTGCGCTGCTGGATCAGAACTCAGCTTCCGACGGAGACATCTTCCCGTATATGTTTCGCGAATCCGGACTGGGGCCATTGATTGGTAAACGTTCGTGGGGTGGCGTGGTTGGCATCCAGAACCGCGGGGCACTAATCGATGGCGGCACGATTTTCGTGCCGGGTTCCGGCCTGGCTAATAAAAACGGCGAGTGGATCATCGAAGGCTATGGCGTGGATCCGGATATTGAAGTGGA
>JBGTCM010000350.1:0-2186 GCA_041748795.1 Pyrinomonadaceae bacterium | reverse complement strand
CACTCATCAGGTCTATCTAGTCGATTCATTGGGCAACGCCACAATACTCGGCACTTTAACGCCGACTGATGGTTCCGGCACTCTCGACGCAACTTCAGCTCTACAAAAATTCATGATCGTGATTTCGCCAGACGCTGACCTGACGACGATTGGGCCGGAGACAAAGGTCGCACTGCGAAGCACTGTCCCGAGCGGCTTTAATGTGGTCGCGATGGAACACCTGCCGAATCAGTGAGCAGAGAACCCGCCACGACAAATTCTGAGCCGGAAAGTTCTGTTGCTGAGAGTCCAGAATACGATGCTCCTCTGCTGAGCGTAGGTTCACTAAGGCCGGGGACTAGTATGAATGTCAGAGCAAGTTTTGCCGGCGGCTTCGAGCGGACAAGGGCAAGCATTGCTGTTAAGCCGCAGAAGAATGGTCCTACGCAGATCAAGGTGCGCTTAACCATTGCGAAGCAGCCGCCAGAAGGAATGCAATACTTGCTTTGGGAAACCACTCCAACCAATTCCTACTCTTTGCTTGGCCGTTTAACTCCAGGCAAGAGGAATGAGACAAAGATCGATGCCATCACTGCTTCATCAGACTTCGGCCTGTTTATTACGACGGAGAGCGCGGACCCGAATCCCATATTGCTTTCAGGAAGTCTTGTTGCAACGATTGTTAAATAAGGACTCCTGCCGATAGCGGCCTATTGATTACTCTTTTTTGGCGACGAATTCCAATGGGCATTAGAGCTGCTCTTAAGTCTAAGGCAGCTCTTATTGCATGCTGACAGACCAGTTGACTCGAGAATGTCGAAAATGGAGGTATTAAGAATCGATCATGAAAACCTCTAAAAAACGTAAATACAGAGGCTGTGACTTTGGCGTTGGACTTGGTACAAACGTACCGTCAACAGCTTTCCATGAGATCGAAGCACTAGCAATGACATTAGGAACTACTAAGTCCGGCGTGGCTCGTCTTCTCCTGCTGCGCGGGCTGGCTGAGTACCATCGGGACGGAAAATTGACGGCGACCGCAGGTATGCCGTTCAGTGAGGGAGCCAGTCACACGTCCGATGGCCGCCAGTCAAACTGATTCTTCAAAGGTACTTTTGTAGTTAATACCGTAAGCGTTACCGGGCCACGACGCCGAGTTCGCAATTGAGTATCACGCTACCAGTAAACATCGTAAGTCCTCAGTTTAAGGCTGATCCATTTCCATTTCTTGCGAGTCTGCGAGCTTCGCAGCCCACTTACTTCACACGCCTTCCTGATAAAACTCCCGTCTGGTTAATTACTCGTTACGAAGATGTGAGTGCGCTGTTGAAAGATGAGCGCTTCGTGAAAAATCGGCGCACGGCGATGACGCCGGAACAGCTTCGCAAGATGCCTTGGGTGCCTCCCATGTTCCGACCGCTGGAGCGCAATATGCTTGACCTTGATGCCCCCGATCACACGCGACTGCGGACGTTGGTCCACAAGGCGTTTACACCAAGCCTCGTGGGACAAATGCGAGAACGTGTTCAAACGTTGGCGGACGAATTGCTGGATCGTGTGATGTGCAACGGCGAAATGGATTTAATCAAGGATTATGCACTGCCGCTTCCGATGACACTCATTAGTGAAATCCTTGGTGTACCTGCTCGGGACCACCATAGATTTCATAAGTGGTCAAAGGCCGTCGTTTCTCTTACATCACCGAAAGCCACGCTGCGGGTGATCCCGAGTGTATGGCTGTTTATTCGTTATCTGCGTCAATTTTTCAAAATGCGACGCCGAGATCCGCGAAACGATTTGGCCAGTGCACTAATCCAGGCGGAAGAGGCCGGTGATAAGTTGAGCGAGGACGAACTGCTGGCGATGGTTTTCCTGTTGCTCATTGCAGGACATGAAACGACAGTTAACCTGATTGGAAATGGAATGCTGGCTCTCCTGGAACATCCCGATGCGATGAACCGGCTGCGGCGACAGCCGGCACTGATGAAAACAGCGGTCGAGGAGTTACTTCGTTACACTTCTCCAGTGTTTATGTCGACTGAGCGCTACGCCCGCGAAGATGTGAACCTTCACGGACTAACCATCCCACGAGGTGGAATGACACTAGGAGTCATCGGGTCGGCCAACCGGGATGAAACGGTTTTCGAAAACCCCGATGAGTTAGACATTACGCGGGAGCCGAACAAGCATCTGTCGTTTGGGCAAGG